>JAFKLV010000157.1 GCA_017304125.1 Sphingomonadales bacterium | reverse complement strand
CTCGCCGCCGCGCCGTGGATCGTGGTGCGAGGCAATCATGAGGAATGCGCGCGTGCCGGGCAGGGGTGGTGGCGGCTGCTCGATCCGCATCCGCTGCAGGCCGGTCGCGATTGCGTCGATCCGGCCAGCGATGCCGAGGGTGATCATACGCCGCCTTATGCGGTCGATCTTGGCGGGTCGGCGCGGTTGATCGTTGCCGATCTGGTCGGGCTGGCCAATGGCAAGCCGAAGGAGGATGCGGCGCTGCGCGCGCGCTATCGCGCCGATTTCGCGCGGATCAGCGCGCTGACGCGGGGCAGCCGGGACAATTTCGTCACCGCGCATTATCCGTTCAACGCGGTGATCTGGGGCAAGGACGGATCGGTCGAGGTCGGCACCAAGCCGGTTGCGGCCTTCGCGCCGCTCGATCTCGCCGGGGTGCGCGCGATGTTCGCCGGCCATGTGCACTTCTTCCAATATGCGCATGCCGCCGGCCAGCCGGTGCAGGTCGTCACGGGCTTTTCCGGCACGGCAGAGGATCCGCCGCGCGCGCCCGCGAGCCTCGCCGATGTGCGCGGCAAGGCGGGGGCCGATAAACTCCGCGCGCTGACGACGATCGAGAACCGCTTCGGCTATGCGTTGCTGGAGCGGAAGAAGCAGGGCTGGCGGCTCACCGCCTTTGCCGCGGACGGCGCAACGCTGGGCCGTTTCGCGCTTTGATTTCAAAATGCGTGGGCGAGGTATTTGAGCGGCGGAAGGAGGTGGCGGGGCGGTTCGAGATAGCGTACCCACGCTGGTATCCTGCCGCCTGATGGAGCGTTATTCGTGCCGACCCCCGAAAGCCAGTCCGTTACAGCAAGGCTCTCTCGATCGGCGATTTTCCTGGTGGCGACGATCAATCCCGATCCGGCGGCGACGGGCGTCGTGCGGGGGTTGCTCGGCGATCTTTCCGGCATCGTCCGCGCGGTCGGTTTCCGCGATCTCGATGCCGATCTGTCGTGTGTGACCGGGATCGGATCGGACGCGTGGGACCGGCTGTTCGGCGCGCCGCGGCCGCGCGAGCTTCACCCGTTTCGCGAGATCAGCGGCGTCCATCACGCGCCCTCGACGCCGGGCGACCTGCTGTTCCACATCCGCGCCTCGCGGATGGACATGTGTTTCGAACTCGCCACGCAGATCATGGCGCGGATCGGATCGGTCGCGACGATCGTCGACGAAACGCACGGCTTCAAATATTTCGATGACCGCGATCTGCTCGGCTTCGTCGACGGCACCGAGAATCCGGTCGGGCAGGAGAGCGTCGACGCGACGATCATCGGCGATGAGGATGCGGCATTCGCGGGTAGCAGCTATGTGATCGTCCAGAAATATCTCCACGACCTGCCGAAATGGGAAAAGGTGCCGGTCGAGCAGCAGGAAGGCTTTATCGGCCGCAAGAAGCTGTCCGACATCGAATTGCGCGACGACGTCAAACCGTCCTTCGCGCATAATGCGCTGACCGTGATCCACGATGAGGACGGCAACCAGCTCGATATCCTGCGCGACAACATGCCGTTCGGGGAGATCGGCAAGGGCGAATATGGCACCTATTTCATCGGCTATGCCCGCTCGCCGACCCGTACCGAGCGGATGCTCGACAATATGTTCGTCGGCAATCCGCCGGGAAATTACGATCGGCTGCTCGATTTCAGCCGGGCCGTCACCGGAACATTGTTCTTTGTACCGACGTCGACGTTTCTTGACGATGTGACGCCGGACGGTGCCCCGTCGGCAGAGGCGGCGCCGGCATCGCCGGACGCCGCGGCGGTGTCGCACGGATCGCTGGCTATTGGATCGCTGAAGGACGAGGGCTGACATGAACAATCTTCATCGCGAATTGGCGCCGATTTCGGCGGCGGCGTGGGACCAGATCGAGGACGAGGCCAAGCGCACGCTCAAACGCTATCTCGCCGCGCGCAAGGTGGTGGACGTGATCGGCCCCAAGGGGTTCGATCTCGCCGCGGTCGGCACCGGGCACACGCGCGAGGTCGCGTCGCTGCGCGAGGGGTTGCACGTCGTCCAGCGCGAGGTGACGCCGGTCGTCGAACTGTGCGTGCCGTTCAAGCTGACGCGCAAGGCGATCGACGATGTCGAGCGCGGCTCGAACGATTCCGACTGGCAGCCGCTGAAGGACGCGGCGGCGACGATCGCCTTCGCCGAGGATCATGTCGTGTTCGAGGGTTATGCCGCCGCCGGCATCGATGGCGTCCGCCAGGTCACCAGCAATCCGAAACTGACGCTGCCGGGCGATGTGCGCGGTTATCCCGAGGTGGTCGAAAAAGCGATCAACGCGCTGCGGCTGGCCGGGGTCAACGGGCCCTATGCGCTGGTGCTAGGCGCCGATCCCTATAGCAAGCTGACCGGCGAGAGCGATGATGGCTATCCGGTGCTCAAGCATATCGAGAAGCTGGTCGATCGCGAGGTGATCTGGTGCCCGGCGATCAAGGGCGGCGTGGTCGTCACCACGCGCGGCGGCGATTTCGACCTGACGATCGGGCAGGATCTGTCGATCGGCTATCGCCACCACACCGCCGATGAGGTGGAACTCTATATCCTCGAAACGCTGACCTATCGCACGCAAACGTCCGAAGCGTCGGTGATCCTCGACCTGCCGGCGGCGCGGTAAATCGCCGGAGGCGCGCCGGCGGGGGTAGTCGGCGCCCTCGTCCGGCTGGTGCTTTCACTGCTCGATTTCAGCTACTTGCTGAGCACACTTAGCATCGGTACGCTCCGCGACGCACAATAGGAGAGTGCCGATGAAGTGGCTTCCCCTCGCGTCCGCCAGCCTGTTGCTGGTTCCCGACATCGCCATCGCCCAGGCCGCCGCGCCACAGGTGCAGCCCGGTCAGGGGCAACCCGGTCGTCCGGGCGGCCCCGGCCAGGGGCAACGACCGCCCGGTGTGCGGCCGCCCAATCCGGGGCCCGGCAACGGCCAGCGTCCACCGGTAACGCGCCCGCCCAATCCCGGCCCGGGCAATGGCCAGCGCCCGCCGATCACGCGCCCGCCGAACCCGGGCCCCGGCAACGGCCAGCGCCCGCCCGTGACGCGCCCGCCGGTAACGCGTCCGCCCGTCGCGCGGCCGCCGCATGGCATCGGGCATCGCCCGCCGAACTTCCGCCCGATCCCGGCGCAGCCGTTCCGCTATCCGCGCGGCTATCATTATCGCCGCTGGACGATCGGGCTGATCCTGCCGCACCTGTTCCTGTCGTCGGCTTATTATTTCGACAATTATGCGACCTACGGCTTCGGCCCGCCGCCGCGCGGCTATCGCTGGGTGCGCTATGGCCCGGATCTGCTGCTGGTGAACGTGCGGACCGGGCGGATCGCCGACGTCGTCTACGGCGCGTTCCGCTGATCCTCTGACGCGGGAGCGGTCGCGCGCGGCCGCTCCCGTTCCTTACGCCGCCAGTACCATTTTGAGTGCGCCATGCTCGCGCTTCTCGAAGGTCGCATAGGCCTCGGCACCCGCGCTCAGCCCCAGGCGGTGGCTGATGTAGCGCTCGGGCCTGAGCCGGCCGGATTGCACGAGCGGGATCAGCGCGGGCCATTCCTCGGGGACCGAGCAGGTGCCGATGCGGAAGGTGAGTCCCGCGGCAAAGGTGCGTTCGAGCGGGAAGGCGTAGCGCCGCGATTGCTGAACCCCGATGACCGAGACTGTGCCGCGTCGCGCGACCAGCCGGAGCGCGAGGTCGACGGTCGCATCGGCGCCGACCGCCTCGACCACGCATTGCAGCTTGCGACCGTGTGTCGCCTCGCGAATATGGTCGACCGCGATATCGGGCGACAGCGCGATCGCCCCGGCGGCCGCCGCGAGCGCGCGGCGTTCCGGCACCGGGTCAATCGCATAGACCAGCCCGGCGCCCATCACGAAGGCGGCGTCGACCGCCATCAGCCCGATCGGTCCCAGGCCGATCACCGCGACGCTGCTCCCCGGCGCGATATCGGCGTTGCGCGCGCCGAACCACGCGGTGGACATCGCATCGGTGAGCATCAGCGCCTGCTCGGCGGAAATCCCCTCGGGGATCTTCCACGCGTTCATATCCGCCGCCGGCACGCGAAAGGCCTCGGCCTGCACTCCCTGCAGCTTTGCCGAAAGGCCGTAGCAACCGGCCCCATTATTCTCGCACTGGATGACATTGCCCGCGAGACAGGAACGGCACATGCCGCACCCCACTGCGGCGGGCATCATCACCTTGTCGCCGACCCGGAGCTGCGTCACCCCGCGGCCGATCTCGACCACTTCGCCGACCGCTTCATGCCCGACGCAAAAGCCGATATCCTCGGAAAAGCCGTGGCCGTGATAGATGTGCAGATCGCTGCCGCAGATCGAACAGGCCTCCATCTTGACGATCGCGTCGCGATCGCTCTCCAGCACGGGATCGGCCATGTCGTCGTAGCGGATGTCCCGTTCGCCGAAATATCGCAGCGCCTTCATGCCAATAGCTCCTCGATACGGTAAAATCGCGCGGCCGCCCCGGCGAACAGCTCGCGCTTCTCGTCCGCGCTCGCGCCGCGCGCGATGCGCTTGAACGCATTCCACAGCGTCGCATAATCGGCACCCCAGCGATCGACCGGGAAATTGCTCTCGAACATCGCGCGCGCCGCGCCGAACGCCTCGATGCAGGTTTCGAGATAGGGGCGGAAATAGCCGGCGAGCTGCGCGCTGGTCGGTCGCCGTTCGGGGCCGAGATCGCCGAGCTGGCAGAAGGGCATCGCCAGCCCGCCGAGCTTGACCGAGACATTGGGGCAGCTCGCCAGTTCGCCGATCGCCGCTTTCCACGCGGCAAAGCGTTCCTCCTGCCGCCCGCGATAGACGCCGAGGCCGAGCGGCGTGCCGACATGATCGAGCACGATCGGCTGCGCGGGAAAGGCGCGCGCGAGATCGGTCAGCTCGCCGATCTGCGGCTCGATCACCCAGGCATCGAAGGTTAGCCCGCGCTTGCCGAGTTCGGCAAAGCCGCGGCGGAATTCGGCGTCGAGATAGAGCCCCGCCGGCGCGTGCGCCAAGGGGCCGAGCACCGCCGGGTCGGCGTCGAACGCGGCCAGATGCCGCACCCCGCGGAACCGGCCGTTGCCCGCGGCGATCTCCGCATCAAGCACCGCGCCGACGGCGTTGCCGAGGCGCAGATCGGCATGACCGACGATCGCCGCACAGGCACGGAACGGGCCGTAGACGCCGCTGGCGCTGCGTGCCGCGACGCCGTTGACGAATTCCACCTCGCCGACCGGCTTCATCGCCTCCGGCCCGTCGGCGCGGTAGAAGGCGCCGCACTGCAAGAAGACCGTCCCGACGACATTATGCCCCGCCTCGCGGCAGTCGCGGTACAATTCCTCGAACAGATAGCGCGGCGTCTGATGCGGGATGACCCCGAAGGGGTGCGCGCCGGGCGTGCGCCCGGCC
>JAFKLV010000156.1 GCA_017304125.1 Sphingomonadales bacterium | reverse complement strand
TGGGATCTCAAGGACGAGGCGGAGATGGGGCATATCCAGCTCAGCTGCGAGGCCGATCTGGTGGTCGTCGCGCCCGCCTCCGCAGATCATCTCGCCCGGATGGCGGGCGGCATTGCCGACGATCTCGCCACCACTTTGCTGCTCGCCACCGACAAGCCGGTACTGGCGGCGCCGGCGATGAACGTGCGCATGTGGCAACACGCCGCCACGCGCCGCAACGTCGCGCAGCTCCGCGCCGACGGCGTGACCGTGCTCGAGCCCGACGAAGGCGCGATGGCGTGCGGCGAATTCGGCCCCGGGCGCTTGCCCGAACCGGTGGCGATCGCCGCCGCGATCGAGGCCGCACTCACCGCGCGCGATGCCCCCGCGCCGCTGATCGGCAAGCATATCCTGATCACCGCCGGGCCGATCCATGAGCCGATCGATCCGGTGCGCTACATCGCCAATCGCAGTTCCGGGAAGCAGGGTTTCGCGATCGCAGGCGCGCTCGCCCGGCTCGGCGCGCGGGTGACTCTGGTCGCCGGCCCCGTCGCACTGCCGACGCCGCTGGGCGTGACGCGGATCGATGTCGAGACCGCGCGGGAGATGGCTGCAGCGGTCGAAGCGGCACTACCGGCAGACGCGGCGGTGATGGTCGCGGCAGTGGCGGACTGGCGCGCGAAGGGCGCCGCGCCGCAGAAGATCAAGAAGGACGGCAGCGGCGGCACGCCCACGCTGCGACTGGCCGAGAACCCCGACATATTGGCAACGCTGGCGCATAGCGAGCATCGCCCGCAACTGGTCGTCGGCTTTGCGGCCGAAACCGAGCAGGTGATCGACCACGCCACCGCCAAGCGCGCGCGCAAGGGGGCGGACTGGATCGTCGCCAATGACGTATCGGGCGACGTGATGGGCGGCGATGCCAATACGATCCATATCGTCACCGCCGACGGGGTCGAAAGCTGGGACCGGCTGCCCAAGGACGCGGTCGCCGACCGGCTGGCGGCACGCATCGCGGAAGCATTGGCATAAACGCCTGATCGCGGATCGCGCGCCCACCCGCTAGCGCGCTGCAACGCCGTCGCTATATGATGCGACGATGTTCGAACCGATCTCGATCCAGTTGAAGCGCCTGCCGCACGGCGAAGGCCTGCCGCTCCCCGTTTATGCCACTGCCGGTGCGGCGGGGATGGATGTGGTCGCGGCGGAAGACGTGACGCTCGCGCCGGGCGCGCGTCATGCCGTCGCGACGGGCTTCGCGCTCGCCATTCCGGCGGGGTATGAGGTGCAGGTGCGCCCGCGCTCCGGCCTTGCGCTCAATCACGGCGTTACCTGTCTCAACACCCCCGGCACGATCGACAGCGATTATCGCGGCGAGGTGAAGGTGATCCTCGCCAATCTCGGCGATGCGGCGTTCGCGGTGACGCGCGGGCAGCGGATCGCACAGCTCGTCCCCGCCCCCGTCCAGCGCGCCACGCTGGCCGAGGTGGCGACGCTGGACGATACGATGCGCGGTGCCGGCGGCTTCGGGTCGACCGGCTTGTGATCCTGCTCGCCGCCCTGCTCCTGCAAATTCAAACGCCGCCGCCGCCGGCCCCCGCTCCGTCCCCCGTCACCGCCCCGGCGCCGCCGGCCGACTGGACGCAATTGCCCGATCTTCCGCTGGCACGGCGCTGGCCGACGGGCGCCAGCCTGTCGCAATATGTGCAGGGCGAAGTGGCGGCGGGGCGATGCGCGGCGGCGCAGCATGACGGCGACGGCTTCGTGCTGCGGGTCGATATGGCGGTGCTGATCGACAATAATGGCGCGGTGCGGCGGATCGTGCCGCGCGCGATCGGCTGCCCCACGGTCGAGCAATATTCGGCCGGTATCGTCTCGCGCCTGACGCGCGACAATGTCCCGACCCCGCAGTCGGACACCTGGTATCGCACCGCGCTCACCTTCACATGGAAGGACTGACGCTCGGCCCCGACGAACTGGCGCGCTACGCCCGCCATATCGTCCTCAAGGAAATCGGCGGCGCCGGGCAATTGCGCCTGAAGCGCGCTACCGTGGCGCTGGTCGGCGCCGGCGGGATCGGTTCGCCGGCGATCCAATATCTCGCCGCCGCCGGGGTTGGCCGGCTGATCCTGATCGACGACGATCGCGTCGATACGTCCAACCTGCAGCGCCAGACGATCTTCCGCACCGCGGATGTAGGGATGCCGAAGATCGCCGCCGCCGCACTCGCTGCAACCGCGCTCAACCCGCACGTTACGATCGAACAACGCGCGGCGCGGCTCGATCCCGGCAATGCCGCCGAACTGCTCGCCAGCGCCGATGTGGTGATCGACGGGAGTGACAGTTTTGCCACGCGCCTCGCGGTCGCCGATGCCGCGCTCGCCGCGCGGGTGCCGCTCGTCTCAGCAGCGGTCGGCCAGTTCGAGGGCCAGCTCGCGGTCTATCGCGGATGGGAGGCGGACAAGCCATGCTACCGCTGTCTCGTCGGCAATGATCCGGCACGCGAAGGCGTGTCCTGCGCAGAAGACGGCGTGTTGGGCCCGATGGTCGGAATGATCGGCAGCCTTGCCGCACTGGAAGCGATTCGCGCGATCGTGCCCTTCGGCGAAGATCCCGCGGGAAAATTATTACTCTCAGATTTACTCTATTTTACCTTCCGCACGATTCGACTTCCGAAGGATCCTGGCTGCCGTTGCAGAATTACAACTGGGTGACGCTGCACCGCGGAACTTTGTTAACGATCGGGCTTTAGAGGCTTGCAAAGGCCGGAGGTTGATGCAATTAGGCCGACGGACCGGAAAGGGAGTTTTTCAATGCGTCTTGCTAAGTACATTGCCGCCGCTGCCGCTGCTTCGCTGGCGGTTGCTCCGGCTATGGCCGCTCCGGCCAATCCGGCGTCCAGCCTCTCGATCGGTCAGGCCCGTGCGGCTTCGCCGAGCGCGAAGAAGGACAAGCTGGCCGGCGGTGGCGTGATCGTCGCCGTTCTCGCTGCTGCTGCCGTGATCGCGGGTATCGTCGTGATCGCCGACTCGAGCAGCAACTCGAGCAGCAACTGATTTCCCCGAGAAATCGGAAGAAATAGCGGTCTTCGGGCCGCTATTTTTTTACCTGAAATCCGGCAGGTAGCTGGTTCGAAACGCCTGAGCGCGCCGAATCAGACGGCGTAATGCGCGCGATACCAATCGACAAACGCACGCGCCCCGCGCTCGATCGAGGTCGACGGGCTGAAACCCAGATCACGCGACGCTGCAGCGATATCGGCATAAGTGGCGGAAACGTCGCCCGGCTGCATCGGGTGCAGTTCGCGCACCGCCGCACGGCCGCACGCTTCCTCGATCACCGCGATCAGCCGCGTCAGTTCCTCAGCGTTGTTGTTGCCGAGATTGTAGATCGCATGCGGTGACATGCTGCCGCCGGGCTTCACCGCCCCGTCATCGGCCGGGGGACGATCGAGCGCGGCAAGAACGCCGGCAACGATATCGTCGATATAGGTGAAATCGCGCTGCATCGCACCGCCGTTGAACACCTTGATCGGCCGTCCCGCCAGGATCGCCGCGGTGAACAACCACACGGCCATGTCGGGCCGCCCCCACGGGCCATAGACCGTGAAGAAACGCAGCCCGGTCTGCGGGATGCGAAACAGATGTGCATAGCTTTCGCTAAGCAACTCGTTCGACTTCTTGGTCGCGGCGTAAAGCGAGACCGGATTGTCGGCGCGATCTTCCACGCGGAACGGCAATTGGCGGTTGCCGCCATAAACCGAGGAAGATGACGCATAGACGAGATGCCGCACGCCCAGCCCGCGGGCCAGCTCGAGCATGTTGACATGCCCGGCGAGGTTCGAGCGGACATAGGCGCGCGGGTTCTCCAGCGAATAGCGCACCCCCGCCTGCGCCGCGAGATGGACGATCCGATCCACCCCGCGCCCAGCCACCGCCGCGTCCAGCGCGTTTTCGTCGGCAATATCGCCCTCGACGACCGTCACCGCGTCGCCAAACCGCGCCGCCAGATCGGCGAGCCGCGCATGCTTCAGCGCGGGATCGTAATAATCGTTGAGATTATCGATGCCGACGACGCGCTCGCCGCGCGCAGCGAGCGCCGCGGCAACCGCATGGCCGATGAACCCGGCGATCCCGGTGACGAGGATCGTCAAGCGACGAGTTGCCGCGCAAAATCGCGCACGACCGGCCCGATATCGTCACGCGCCAGCGCCAGCGCGAGATTGGCCTGGATATAACCCGCCTTGTCGCCGCAATCGTAACGCTGCCCGTCGAACATCACGCCGCTGAACGGCTGCCGGCCGATCAATTGCGCCATTGCGTCGGTCAGCTGGATCTCGCCGCCGGCGCCCTTCACCGGATTGTCGAGAATCCGCATCACTTCGGGCTGCAGGATATAACGACCCGGGATCATCAGATTGGACGGCGCGGTGCCGAGCGCAGGCTTTTCGACGAGCGCCGCCACCTCGACCACACGGCCGTCGCGGGCGCCCGGGGAAATGATGCCATATTTGTCGGTCTGCTCCGCCGGGATCTCCAGCGCGCCGATCACATTGCCACCGGTGCGCTGGTAAACCTCGACCATCTGCGCGAGCAGGCCGGGTTGCCCTACCATCAACTCGTCGGGCAGCAGCACCGCGAACGGCTCGTCACCGACGATCTCGCGCGCGCACCACACGGCATGGCCCAGCCCGAGTGGCTCCTGCTGGCGGATATAGACCGGGGAGCCCGGCTTCTGGCGGATGCCCTCGATCGCCGCGAGGCTCTTGCCGCGATCCTTGAGCGTCGCTTCCAGCTCATAGGAAATGTCGAAATGATCCTCGAGCGCCGATTTGCCGCGCCCGGTGACGAAGATGATCTGCTCGATTCCGGCCTCGATCGCTTCTTCCACCGCATATTGGATCAGCGGCTTATCAACGACGGTCAGCATCTCCTTCGGCGTTGCCTTGGGCGCCGGCAGGAATCGCGTCCCGAGGCCAGCAACGGGAAAAACGGCCTTACGCAGTGGCTTGATCGACATTCATTCGTCCCTGATACAACCCGGCCGGCATTATCCGTCGCCATCGGCGGCGACAATTCCCTTCCTTATGCGGGCAAGGTTAGCCCGTCCTTAAACAACGACGAATAGAGCAGGTCGCGATGAAGATCCTGCTCATATTCGGCACCCGGCCCGAAGCCATCAAATTGTTTCCGGTCGCCCGTGCGCTGGCGGAGACGCCCGGACTCGATCCGTTGGTCTGCGTCACCGCGCAGCACCGCGGGCTGCTCGATCAGGTGCTGGAGATCGCCGGGCTGACCCCCGATGTCGATCTCGACCTGATGGAACCGGGGCAAACGCTCGACCGACTCACCGCGCGACTGCTCACCGGACTTGGCGAGGCGATGGATCGCATCAAGCCCGACCGGGTGATCGTGCAGGGCGATACCGCCACCGCGATGACCGGGGCGCTGGCGGCTTATTATCGCCGCATCCCG
>JAFKLV010000155.1 GCA_017304125.1 Sphingomonadales bacterium | reverse complement strand
CGAGCGACGCGGCGAGATCGGCCGGGCCGATGAACAGCCCGTCGACGCCGTCGACCGCGGCAATCTGCTCGACCGCCGCGAGCGCGGTGGCGCTCTCGATCTGGACGATGATCCCGGTGCGCTCATGCGCGGTGCCGAGATAGCTCGCCTCGGCGCCGAAGCGCGAGGCGCGGCTGGTCGAGCTGGCGACCCCGCGGATGCCGCGCGGCGGGAAACGCGATGCGGCGACGATCGCCGCCGCCTGTTCGGCGCTCTCGACCATCGGGATCAGCAGCGTGCCGAAACCGATATCGAGATATTGCTTGATGTTGACCGCATCGCCGGCCGGGGGCCGCGCGATGACATGGACGGGGTAGGGCGCCACCGCCTGCAACTGGCCGAGCAGGGTCTGCGCGGTGTTCGGCGCATGTTCGCCGTCGAACAGCATCCAGTCGAAACCGAGCGTGGCGCAGATCTCCGCCGTATAGGGTGAGGCGAGCGCCTGCCACAGCCCGAGCCGGGGGGCGGGGCCGGCATCGATCCAGTCGCGGAACGCGCTCATGCGAACCGCACCGAGATCGCGCCGAGCGGGCCGAAATCGACGTGGAACGTATCGCCGGCGCGCGCCGGCACCGGCGCGGTGAAGCTGCCGCCGAGGATGATCTCGCCCGCCTCCAGCGTCTCGCCATAGGGGTGCAATTTGTTGGCGAGCCACGCCGGGCCGAGCGCCGGGTGGCCGAGCACCGCCGCGGCGACGCCCGAATCCTCGATCACGCCGTTGCGATAGATCAGCGCCGAGACCCAGCGCAGGTCGACATCGCCCGGCCGGATCGGTCGCCCGCCGAGCACGAGCCCGGCATTGGCGGCATTGTCCGAAATCGTGTCGAACACCTTGCGCGTCGTGCCGGTGGCGCGATCGACCTGCTCGATCCGCGCATCGATGATCTCGATCGCCGGGATGATGTAATCCACCGCGTCGAGCACGTCGAACATCGTGCAATTCGGCCCGCTGAGCGGCTGTTTGAGGCGGAACGCCAGCTCGACCTCGACCCGCGGGACGATGAAGCGGTCGATCGGAATATCGCGCCCGTCGGGGAACAGCATATCGTCGAGCAATAGCCCGTAATCGGGCTCGTCGATGTTCGACGAGCGCTGCATCGCGCGGCTGGTCAGCCCGATCTTGTGGCCGATCGCCTTCCGCCCCTCGGCGATCTTGCGCTTGGTCCAGGCGCGCTGGATCGCATAGGCGTCCTCGATCGTGATCTCGGGGTGGCGCAGCGAGAATTGCGCGATCTGCGTGCCGTCACGCTCGGCGTTATGCAGCTCGTCGGCGAGGCTTTGGATCAGGTCGGTGGAAAGCGGCATGAGGTTCGTCACTTCTGCGCGGCGAGGCGGCGGTGGATGGTGTTGTGCTTCCACCCCTCCGCTTCCTCGACATAGAGGGAGAGCGCGAGCGGGCGCTGGTCGAACAGGTCGCCGAGAAAGGCTTTCACCGCCTCGAACAATTGATCGAAGAACGCCTGTCTGAACGCGGCATCGCGGCCGGCGCCCATCTTCACGTCGATGTTGATGAAGGCATCATCGGGGCCGGCGGCGTCGGCGATGACATAGTCGGTCAGCCGGATCGCGCGGACGCGGATGCCGCCGACCGGGAACACCCCGCCCGAGCGCTCGCGCATCTCGGCCGCGATCAGCGACAGCAGCGCGTGGCGATCGAACGCGCCGTCCAGATTGTCGGTCCATTCGACGGTGGCGTGGGCCATCAGGCGATCTCCGACCAGCCGACGACGCAGCCGGTGCTGAAGATCGGGATCGGTTGATAGAAATCGACCTTGCCCTTGCCCCCCGCGGCCGCCGCGGCGGCGATGAAGGTGCGGATTTCATAGCCGCCCTGGCCGGCATCGGCATAGGTTTCGGCGTCGCTATAGGCGGTCAGCCGCGCCTCGTCGCCCGAGGCCCAGCGATCGAGGAAATCGCGATCCCATGCCTCGTTGATCCGCCCGCTGTCCGGGGTGCATGGCCAGTGCGAGATGCCGCCGGTGCCGACGATCGCGATGCGCTGCGGCACCGCATCGGCGGCGCGGCGCAAGGCGCGGCCGAACGCAAAGGACCGATGCAGCGGGGTGAGCGGCGGGCCCTGGCAATTGATATTGGCCGGGATGATCGTCAGCTCATTGTTCGGATCGAGGAAGTGCAGCGGCACCATGATGCCGTGATCGAACTTCCACTCCTCGGCATAGGCCACGTCGACCGTCTGCTGCACCTCGGCGATCAGCCGGCGCGACAGATCGGCGTCGCCGCGCACCCGCTGGCGCGGGATGCGCAGCCACTCGGGATCCTCGATCGGGCCGTCATAATGATCCGCCATGCCGATCGCATAAGCGGGCATGTTGTTCATGAAGAAATTGGCGAAATGCTCGGCGGCGATGACGATCAGCGCCTCCGCCCCGGTCGCGCGGATCGCGTCGCCCATCGCGCGATAGGCCGCGTAGAAGGGATCGCGCAGCGCGGGATCGGCGAGATCGGCGCGCCCGGTGATGCCGGGGCCGTGGCTGCAAATGCCGCTGAAAACGAGGGTCATACGCCGGCTACCTTTTCGTCGAGCCCGGTCGTCATCGTGTAGACGCCGGCGCGGATCGGGCCGTGGATGCGCACGCCGTCGCGCATCTGCTGCAGATAATCGGCCCAGGCGATCTGTTTGAACGCGGCGAAATGCATCAGGATCTGGCCGTTGACGCCGAGCACGTAGAGCAGCCCGATATCGGGCTCCAGCACCGCGCGGCGCTCGTCCGCGGTCAGGTCGTAGCGATCCGCCACCGCGCCGGCATCGGCGTGGAAGGCGGCCTGAAGCGCGTGATCGCGGTTCAGCTCGAACAATAGTTTCTGGACCTGATACAAGCTCATGGCCGCAATCCTACACGGTGCGCGAGCCGGCCGACACGCTCGACCTCGCACACCACGTCATCGCCCGCGCTGACGAAATGGACGCCGTGCGGGGTGCCGGTGAGGATCATATCGCCGGGCGACAGAGTCATGAAAGACGAGAGCCAGGCGATCAGTTCCGCCACCGGGAACACCATGTCGCGGGTCGAGCCGGACTGGACCGTCGCGCCGTTGACGGTGGTGGCGAGCGCCAGCGCCTGCGGGTCGCCGACATCGGCCGCATCGACCACCCACGGGCCGAGCGGGGTGAGCGCGTCGCGATTCTTAACGCGCAAATTGGGGCGATAGTAATTTTCGAGGAACTCGCGCACCGCATAATCGCAGGCGATCGTATAGCCCGAGACATGATCGAGCGCGTCGGCCACCGACACGCGCCTGGCGGTCCGCCCGATCACCGCGACCAGCTCGCATTCGGGGTGCATCTGATCGGCGTCGCGCGGCTTGGGCGAGACGCCATTGTGCGCGACGAAGCCGTTATGCCCCTTGAGGAACACGAGCGGCTGCGACGGCGGCTTGAAGCCCAGCTCGACCGAATGATCGGCATAATTGAGCCCGAGCGCGAAGATCGTCGCCCCCGGCGTGACCGGCGGGAGCAGGGTGATGTCGCTCCAGCCGACGTGCGTGCCGTCGGCCAGCGCGATCGCCTGTTCGTCGGCGGAAACCACACCCCATTGCTCGCGCCCGGCGTGGATCAGTCGGACGTGCTTCATCGCGCTTGCTCCGCGGCCAAAGTGACGGAAAGCGGCGCGAAGCCGGTGGCAGTGATCGCGATCGTGTCCCCGGCGCGCGCGACCGGCGCATCGCCGGCGATGCCGCACAACAGGATGTCGCCGGGGGCGAGCGTCATGAAGTCGGCCACGTCGCGCGCCAGCATGTCGGGGCTGCGGATCAGCCGCGCGAAGCTCCAGCGGTGGCATTCGCTGCCGTTGATCGTGGTGACGATCTCGATCGCGTCGAGCCCCTCGGGCATAGCGGTCGCCGCGCCGAGCGGGAGGAAGCCGTCGCGGCAGCGTTCGGCGATCGCCGGGCGGTAGAAACTGGCGTGCGGCGCGAACAGGTCGATCGCCAGCCGCGCGAGCTGCGGGCCGGCGGCGCTGCGCTCGATCGCGATAGTTGCGCCCACCGCAACTTCGGCAACGTCGGCCGGGAGGGTGACCGCGGAACCCGCGGCGGCGAAGCAATTGCGCGGCTTCACATAGAGAATCGGCGCGACCGGCGGCTTGCCATAAGGCGGCGCGTTCAGCGCCTCGCCAAGCCCTGCCAATTGCTCGCGATCGTTGAGCGCCACGCCATAGGCGGTCCCGCTGATCATGCCTTCCTCTCGTGTCTCGTCATGCCCGTCGTCTAAAATTTAACATGATAAGCGTCAAGCGCCCGCTTTGGGTTTGACGCGGCCGATCGGGCGATATATTTAACACGATAATCAATTGCGGAGTGACCATGCAGCCTGATCGTCGGAAGATCGCCATGGGGGCCATTGCCCCCTTTACCGGGCAGCCGCTCGGCCATTTCGTCGACGGTGTCGCGGTGGCGGGAGAGGGCACGTCGTTCGCGGTGACCGACCCGTCGACCGGCGCGCAGCTCGGCGAGGCGCGTGACGCCAGCGAGGCGGAGCTCGACGCGGCGGTGGCGGCGGCGAAGCGCGCCTTTCCGGCGTGGGCGGCGACCCCGGGCGAGAAGCGCAAGCAGATCCTGCACCGCGTCGCCGATCTGATCGAGGCGCGCGCGGAGGAAATCGCCGCGGTCGAATGCCTCGATGCCGGGCAGGCGTGGCGCTTCATGTCCAAGGCGGCGCTGCGCGGGGCGGAGAATTTCCGCTTCTTCGCCGATCGCGCGCCCGCGGCGGCGGACGGCCAGGCGCTGCCGACGGCGGAGCATCTCAACGTCACCTCGCGCGCCCCGATCGGCCCGGTCGCGGTGATCACGCCGTGGAACACGCCGTTCATGCTTTCGACGTGGAAGATCGCCCCGGCGCTCGCGGCGGGCTGCACCGTCGTCCACAAGCCGGCGGAATGGTCGCCCTATTCGGCGCGGCTGCTGGTCGAGATCGCGCATGAGGCGGGGCTGCCGGCCGGGGTGTTCAACTCGATCAACGGGCTCGGCGAGACGACCGGGCGCCGGCTGACCGAGCATCGCGATATCAAGGCGATCGCCTTCGTCGGCGAATCCAAGACCGGCAGCGCGATCATGCGGCAGGGCGCCGACACGCTGAAGCGCGTCCATTTCGAGCTTGGCGGCAAGAATCCGGTGATCGTGTTCGACGACGCCGATCTCGATCGCGCGCTCGATGCCGTGGTGTTCATGATCTACTCGCTCAACGGGCAGCGCTGCACCTCGTCGTCGCGGCTCCTCGTCCAGCGCTCGATCCACGATCAGTTCGTCGCGAAGCTTGCCGAGCGGGTGCGCCAGCTCAAGGTCGGCGATCCGTTCGATTCGGCGACCGAGGTCGGCCCGCTGATCCACCCGCGGCATCTGTCGAAGGTGTGCAGCTACGCCGAGATCGCTACCGCCGACGGCGCGACGATCGCGGTG
>JAFKLV010000154.1 GCA_017304125.1 Sphingomonadales bacterium | reverse complement strand
CGCCGCGCCGTGATAGCGCGCGGTCTGGACGAAGCCCGCGGCGGGATAAACCGCGCCCGAGGTGCCGATCGAGACGAATAGATCGCACTCCGCCAGCGCGCGGTCGATCGCGTCCATATGATAGGGCATCTCGCCGAAGAACACGATGTCGGGGCGGAGCAACGGCGCGCCGCAATCGTCGCATGTCGTGCCCGGCGGCAGGCCCGTGGTCCACGCCGTCCGCGCCTCGCAGGCAGCGCATAACGCCGAGTTCAACTCGCCGTGCATATGGAGCATCCGCCGGGCCCCGGCGCGTTCGTGCAAATCGTCGACATTCTGGGTGACGATCAGCAATTGGCCCGGCCAGTCGCGATCGAGCCGCGCCAGTGCGTCATGCGCCGCATTGGGCGCGACCGTGCCAAGGGCGGCCCGGCGCGCGTCGTAGAAGCGGTGTACCAGTGCCGCATCGCGCGCCAGCGCCTCGGGGGTGCAGACATCCTCGACGCGATGCCCCTCCCACAAACCGCCCGGGCCGCGGAAGGTGGCGAGGCCGCTCTCGGCGGAGATGCCGGCGCCGGTAAGTACCACGATATTGGTGATATCTCTCACATATTTCCCATCTGTCGTACGTTCAGCCGCTTGTGTCCGTCGCGATCAGCGATAGCATGACGTGGGGGAACAGGGGCAAAGATGCGCAAAGCAATATTCCTCTTCGGCGTGGCGTTAATCGCCGCGTCCGTCCATGGCGAGCCCTCGCGCGAGGCCAAAGCGTTCGGCGCGCGCGAGTCGATCCAGGGCATCAGTCTGTCGCCGGATGGCAGGAAGGTAGCCGTTATTGTGGCAGACGGCGCGCGAGGCCAGTTGCTGACGGTCAGCGATTTCAGCAATACCCCGCTGAAGCCGATCCTGCGCGGCGCCGAGGGGAGCGAACGGCTCGATTATTGTCGCTGGACCACCGCCGAGCGGCTGGTCTGCCAGGCGTCGGTCCAGATCAACAGCGCCGGCGCGCTGATCGGCTTCACGCGGATGTTCGCGATCAACGGTGACGGCAAGGGGCTCAAGCAGCTGTCGCAGGAACCCAATTCTGCTCGCGCGCTGAATATCATGCAATCCGGTGGCGCGGTGGTGGACTGGACCGGCGACGGGACCGGGGGCTCCGTCCTGATGACCCACACTTATGTTCCCGAAGCAACGATCGGCACGCGTCTGGCCAATGACCGAAGTGGCGTCGGCGTCGATCTGGTCAACACCGTTTCGCTGTCGCGTCGCCCGGTAGAGCAGCCCAGGACGCACGTCGCCGATTATATCAGCGACGGCATCGGCGCGGTGCGCGTGATGGGCAATCAGGGAGAAACCGCCGGCGGCTACAGCGGCGACACAATCTCCTACAGCTATCGCAAGCGCGGCGAGCGAAGCTGGCAGACGCTCGGCCAATATCGCATCGGGGCAGGTAGCGGACGCGGGTTCTACCCGGTCGCGGTCGATCCGGCGCTCGACGCAGTCTATGGCTTCGACGATGCCGACGGGCGGCGGGCGGTATTTCGGATCTCGCTCGACGGCAGCCTGACGAAGCAACTGGTCGTCGCCAACCCCAACGTCGACGTGGATGATCTGATCCGTATCGGCCGGCGACAGCGGGTTGTCGGTGCGACCTGGGTGACCGACAAGCGCAGCGCCCGATTCTTCGATCCGGAACTGGCGAAGCTCGCCGTCGCGCTGGGCAAGGCGATCCCGAACCTGCCGCAGATTCGCTTCGTTGATGCCGGCGCCGACGAACGGGATCTGCTGCTGCGTGCGAGCAGCGATGACGATCCCGGCCGCTATTACCTGTTCCACAAGGATACGTGGAAGCTGGAGGAAGTGCTGGCGGCGCGCCCCGAACTGGCGAACATCAAACTCGCGACGATGACGCCGATCACCTATCGCGCGGCGGACGGCACGATGATCCCCGGCTATCTGACGCTGCCCGTGGGCAGCACGGGCAAGAACCTGCCGGCGATCGTGATGCCGCATGGCGGCCCCGGCGCGCGCGACGAATGGGGTTTCGACTGGCTGGCGCAATTCTTCGCCGCGCGCGGTTATGCCGTGCTTCAGCCGAACTTCCGCGGATCGATCGGCTATGGCGAGGCGTGGTTCCAGAAGAACGGCTTTCAATCGTGGCGCACCGCGATCGGCGACGTCAACGACGCCGGTCGCTGGCTGACGCAGCAGGGCATCGCCAATCCCGGCAAGCTGGCGATCGTTGGCTGGTCATATGGCGGCTATGCCGCGCTGCAATCGGCGGCGCTCGATGCCGATCTGTTCAAGGCGATCGTGGCGATCGCGCCCGTCACCGATCTGGAAGCGCTGCGCAACGAATCGCGCGAATATACGAACTTCGCGCTGGTCGACCATTTCATCGGCAACGGCCCGCATGTCCGCGAAGGTTCCCCCGCGCGCAACGCGGCGGCGATCAAGGCGCCGGTGCTGATGTTCCACGGCGATCAGGATGCGAACGTGCGCATCAACGAATCGCGGCTGATGCGGGATAAATTGCGCGACGCCGGCAAGAAGGTGGAACTGATCGAATTCAAGGGGCTGGATCACCAGCTCGACGATTCCGGCGCGCGCGCCGAGATGCTCGACAAGGCGGATCTGTTCCTCCGCGCCTCGCTGGGCATGTAGATACGAAAAGGGCGGCCCCGTTGCCGGAGCCGCCCTTTCGCTGGCCGGATGGCCGATCGATCAGCGCGAATAGAATTCGACGACCAGATTCGGTTCCATCTTCACCGGATAGGGCACTTCGTCCAGCGTCGGAACGCGGATGAAGGTGACCTTGGCGGTGCCGTCCTGCGCGACATAGTCGGGGACTTCGCGCTCGGCGAGGCCCTGCGCTTCGAGCACCAGCGCCATTTCCTGCGCCTTCTTGCCGAGCGTGATCTCGTCGTTCAGCGACACGCGACGCGACGCGATGTTGCACTTCACGCCGTTCACATAGACGTGGCCGTGGCTGACGAGCTGACGTGCGGCGAAGATCGTCGGCGCGAACTTGGCGCGATAGACGAGCATGTCGAGGCGACGCTCAAGCAGGCCGATCAGGTTCTGCGAGGTATCGCCCTTCATCCGGGCGGCTTCGTCATAGCACTGGCGGAACTGCTTTTCCGTCACGTCGCCATAATAGCCCTTGAGCTTCTGCTTGGCGCGCAGCTGGATGCCGAAGTCCGACATCTTGCCCTTGCGGCGCTGGCCGTGCTGGCCGGGGCCATATTCACGCTTGTTGACCGGGCTCTTCGGGCGACCCCAGATGTTTTCGCCCATCCGGCGGTCGAGTTTGTACTTGGCGCTCGAGCGCTTCGACATGATCTTTCCTTCAATCTGCGAACAACGGTTCGTCCCGGTTTCGCTCTGACGCTTCACGTATGGAAACGCAGGGCCACCGCTTCACCGGGGATACGGGGCCGATTGCGAAGGCGCGCGCCTAGCGGGCGGGCGCGTCGGAGTCAAGATGAAGGAAGCGCGGGCTACTTGCCGCTCGGGCCGGCGCTGGTCTGCTGGATCTTATCGATCATCTCCTGCATGTCGCGATCGCGCTCCTTCCATTGCGCGGCGGTCAGGCAAACCTTCTTGGAGGCGATGAGGCTGCCTGTCACCGATTGCGTGCGACATACCACCTTATCCTGAGCCGGTTTGCCCGGGGCCGGGATCGGTTGGACCTGCAATAGCAGGAGGATGCTGAAAACCATGGTTCCCCTCGTTGATCTGTTTTATGAACCGAATGTGTTGCCACAGCGTATCGCCGTCAAGCCGGTCGTGGCGGCTGGACAGCGCGCCGTTCGCTCGCCAGAGCACACGGCATGACAATCCTTCCCGGATCGCAATGCACTAACATGGCGGAGGTTCGCGCCGGCGTCGATCAGGTCGATCGCGAGCTGGTCGTGCTGCTCCGCCGTCGTTTCGACTATATGGATGCCGCCGCGCGGATAAAGCCCGAGCGCGGTGCGGTGCGCGACGAGGCGCGCAAGGCGCAGGTGATCGCCAACGCCCGTGCCGCGGCCGAGGCGGCCGGTATCCCGGGTGCGGCGGTCGCCGACCTGTGGGATCGGCTGGTCGAGGCTTCGATCGCGTATGAGTTCGAGGCGTTCGACCGGCGTTAGACCTGGGCCGACGGCGGTCGAGCGATTGCGGTTCTTCAAAAAAAATCGCGCGCTAACCGGTCCTTAGGAGGCTTGCGTGCATGAGCGCGGCGGAAAGGAACCGCCTGACGATGCAGCGCCTGCCACTGATCGCTCCCAATCCGCCGCGCCTCGCGGACTATCGCGACGCGTTGGAGCGGATCGAACAATCCGGGATCTACAGCAATTTCGGCCCTGAAGCGCGCCGCTTCGAGGAAGCGGCGACCGCGCGGCTGTTCGGCGGCCGCGGGGCGAGCCTGACGGTCGCCAATGCGACGCTCGGGCTGATGATCGCGCTCAAGGACGCGGTGGGCGAGGGGCGGGGCCGCCTCGCGGTGATGCCCGCGCTGACCTTTGCCGCGACTGCCGAGGCGGCGTGGTGGGCCGGGCTGACCCCATTGGTGTGCGATGTCGATCCCGACGACTGGACCGCGAGCGCGCTTGCCGAGGAGCAATTGCTCCTGCGCCACGGCGAGAAGATCGCGGCGGTGGTGCCTTATGCGACCTTTGGCCGCGCGATCGACCTCGATCGCTATGCCTGGCTGTCGCGGCGCCACGGGGTGAAGGTGGTGATCGACGCCGCCGCCTCGCTCGGCACGACCGACGCGGACGGGCTGGGGTTCGGCGCCGGCGCGCCTTTCCCGGTGGTCTTTTCGATGCACGCGACCAAGCCGTTCGCGGTGGCCGAGGGCGCGCTGATCCATTGCGGGGATCGCGATACAATCGAGCGGCTGCGCGCGATGGCCAATTTCGGCTTTGCCGGCGCGCGCAGCGCCACGCTGCCGGGGCTCAACGCCAAACTGCCCGAGGTGCTGGCGGCGATCGCCAATGCGCAGCTCGAGCGGTTCGACGCGGTGTGCGCCGCGCGCGAGCAGGTCGCGGCGGCCTATCGCACCGCGATCGGCGACCATTATGACATCCAGCCGGCGCCGGTCGGCAAACAAGCGCTGGGGTTTTTCCCGGTGATGCTGCCCGAAAGCGTCGATCGCGAACAGGTGATCGCCGCGCTCGATGCCGAGGGGATCGGCTGTGGCAAATATTTCAGCCCGCATCTCGGCGAGCAGCCGTGGGTGCGCGAAGTCGCGACGATCGAGCCGACCCCGGTGGCCGATGCGCTGGGCGCGCGGATCGTCTCGCTGCCGCTGAGCGACCGGATGACCGCGGCGGATGCGACGCGGGTGATCGCGGCGCTCGATGCCGCCTGTGCGACCCCGCGGATCGCGCGCGCGCATGCCGGCCAGCCGCGCGTCGCCGAGACGCTGATCGTCGGCGGCGGCCCGGCGGGCACCGCGCTGCTGACCGCGGCGAGCAAGAACGGCCTGCTCCCGGCGCTTGCGCCGGGGCTGGTGGTGGTGGAGCGCGATGCGACG
>JAFKLV010000153.1 GCA_017304125.1 Sphingomonadales bacterium | reverse complement strand
TCAAGATCAGATTATGCCTGAAATTCTCGACCATACAGCCGAACGGGACCCCGCCCATCGATAAATCGACCGCCGTCGAAAGCATCAAGGCGGCCATGCCTCCCGCCATAATCGGAAGCCAGCAGCGTCGAATGTTCGATCCGCTGGTCAGGAGCAGCAAAAGCGCGATCGCCGGCGCATATTGGAAGCGCAATATGAACGCCAGCCCGAGCAGAAGGCCCGCCCACGCCCATTGTTTCGGTGACACGTCTTTGCCTGTCAAAAGGACTGCGGCGGGCACGATGCACCCGGTGGCGAGTACTTCCGTTAACAGGTGAACGGAGAAGAAGATCTGTTCGAACCAGATCGCGGCGACAAATCCTGCGATCAGGCCCTGGAAAGGGCCCATGCGCCTGCCGATGATCCAGGCCGACCAGGTGATCGAAAGGCCCGAGGCGATTGACAGGAGAACGGGCAGTTTGACGTACAGCCCCGTCGACGGCGCGATGAAATGGCCGGCGGCCATCCATGGGGTGGCGAGCAGCGGAACAAACCAGCTGCGCATGCCGTAGCGATATTCCCAAGGGATCGTGCCATAGCCGAATATTATCCGGTGAGCCGGTTCCAAATATTGAAATATTTCATCGGGATGAAGGATCGAAGACGGCCAGAGTGCCGCGATACGCACAAGAAACGCGAGCATGAGCAATACGGCGATTTGCGCTCGATCGCTCACCGACAGGCGTTCCTTGCGTATCATTTGATGCATGACCCAGGATAGAGCGGTCGACCGTTTAACATCGCGATAACGTGTGGGAATTATAATATTTATCGCAGTTCCCGCGCTGCGATTGCGCGGCTGATGCCGTCAGCCGCACCGGCCATGTTGCGCTATCGTCCCTCATTTCAGGCCGCTGCCCCCTTGCCCCATCCTGCAATCGTATCCGATAGCGCCGATGCCGCGATAAGCTTAGGTAACTGTAAAGCCGAAGGACGTATCGGCGTGAAGGACGAATTTCAGCCAAGCGCGCGGCTTATGATGGCAATCGGCTGCCGCGCGCGCCGCTGTCGCTAAGACTCGATTTCCCGCAGCCCGTTTCCGCCCGCAAAGGATCTCCCCGCCCGATGGCCGCCAGCCCTGCTCCTTCCGGTCGCGTGACCGGTTCGACCGTGCCGTGGTGGGCGCGGTGCGGCATTCTGGTGGGGGTGTTGCTGATCGGGCTGGTGCCGCTGCTGTGGCCCGCGCTGCCGCCGCTGGAGGATCTGCCCGGGCATATGGGGCGGTGGCATGTCTCGCTCGCACTCGGCCAGTCGGCGGCGCTGGCGCGTTATTATGCCTTCTCATGGGCGCCGGTCGGCAATCTCGGCATGGACCTGCTGGTGCCGGCGCTCGCGACGATCCTGCCGTTCGAGCTGGCCGCCAAGCTGGGCGTGATCCTGATCCCGGCGCTGACCATGGCCGGGCTATTGTGGACCGCGCGCGAAGCACACGGCCGCGTCCCGCCCACCGCGTTGTTCGCGCTGCCATTGGCCTATGCGTGGCCGTTCCAGTTCGGCTTCGTCAATTTCGCGCTGGCGCAGGGGCTGGCCTTTTGCGCGCTGGCGCTCTGGTTGCGGCTCGGCAGGGGGCAGCGGCTCGCGCTGCGCGCGGCGCTGTTCGTGCCGATTTCGTGTGCGATCTGGCTCGCGCACAGCTTCGGCTGGGGGATGCTGTGCCTGATGGCGGCGGGGGCCGAGTTCGCGCGCCTCCGCGCCGAGCGGCGCACCTGGCCCGCGACTATCGGCATCGCGGCGGTGCAGGGCGTGCCGTTGGCGCTGCCGCTGATACTCATGATCCTGGCGTCGCACGGGCAGGGAACGGGCGCCGACGATTGGTTCAACTGGTCGGCAAAGGGCTTGTGGATCGCCTCGATCCTGCGTGATCGCTGGCAGTGGCTGGACATGGCCTCGCTCGTGCCGATCGTGATGATCATCTACGTCGCCGCGCGCCATCCGAAGCTGGGATTCTCGCCGTTGCTCGGCTGGCCCGCGCTGCTGTGTCTGGCGGCCTTCATCCTGCTGCCGCGGCTCGCGCTGGGCGGCTCCTATGTCGATATGCGGATGGCGCCGGCAATGGTGATGATCGCGCTGCTCGCGATCCGGCCGCCCACGGGATCGCCGCGGTTCGCGCATACGCTGGCGCTACTGGCGCTCGCCTTCTTCCTCGTCCGTACCGCCACGACGACCGCGAGCTTCCTGCTGCGCAGCGGCGAGCAGCAGCGCGAGCTGGCGGCGATCGATGCGATCCCGCGCGGCGCATCGGTGCTGTCGCTGGTTGCGCGGCCGTGCTCGGGAAAATGGTCCGATCTGCGGCGCGATCATCTGCCCGGGATGGCGATCGTGCGTCGCGACGTTTTCACCAACGAACAATGGAATCTGGCGGGGCAGCAATTGCTGCGCGTCCGCCACCTTGCGGCGCGGCCGTATCTCGCCGATCCCTCGCAACTCGTCTATCCGCGTATCTGCCCCGATATCGGCTCGCGCTTCGAAACCGCGCTGCAGGAGTTTCCGCGCGCCGGATTCACCCATGTGTGGACGATCGGCTTCCCGCCGGGCGCGGCGCGGCAGACCGACCTGCAATTGATCTGGAGCAACGGCGCCTCGGCGCTGTACCGGGTGCGACGCCAGACGCTGCCGCAGTGAAGTCCGGTCGCGCCGGCGACTATTGGGATTTCAATTGCAACCTAAAGGAAACGCTCGACAAACGACGTTGTGCGCCGGTGAAAAGCGCCGTATGAATCGCCCCGATAAGTTCGATAACTGGTCGCGTAGTCAGTACACTTCTTTTGAGGAAGGGCGATTTCGCCAGGCGACGACCGGTTTCGACAATATTTACTCAAATCTTAACCGTTCGTTTCCCTTGGCGGCATAGCGGAACAGCAGCAACGCAGCCGATGATCGCGACCCACAGGTGCGGTCGGGTGCGTAGAGGGGGAACGGGGGATGAGCGGCTTGCGCGGGTTATGCGCCACATTTGCGATCGTCGGCCTGATCGCGCCGGGTGTCTTCGGTGCGGGTTTCGCGCAGGCGGCAAATCGGCGCGCGCTGCTCGAAGACAGTTTTCGCATCGGTGACGACGGCGGCGCGCTGTGTCAAGCGCAGAGCGCGAGTGCCGATCCCGCCGCGCGCACGATGTTCGATCGCGCCTGGATGCTGGTGTGCCGCGATGCGGCGCGGCCGATCGGGCAGGTCTATATGCTGCGATCGAGCGGCAACGACGAGGGCGCGGCGCTGCTCGACCGGCTGGCCGCATCGCGCAAGGCGGCGGTAACGTGTGAGGCGGCGGGCAACGCGACATTGCCCGGCCTCGGCACGGTGGCGATGCGCAAGTGCAGCGCGGACGGCGGCGCTTATCGGATCGTCAGCACCCGGCGGCACGGCCGGCTCTATGTCGCGCAGGGGCAGGCGATCTATGCCAGCGCGCTCGATCTCGCGTTGCGCACGGTGATCGCCGGCCGCCCCGTCCCGGGCAAGATCGATATCGTGACGACCGGCGTGGGGAATGGCGCCGCCTTCGCACGATTGCAGGCGACGACGCTCGATGCGCAATCCGCGCTGGCGGAGGGGTATCGCCGCAACGCCTCGGGCAATTATGCCGAGGCGGCGGAATTCTTCGACAGCCTCACCGATCGTTTCGCGCATTCGTCCGACGCCGCCGGGCTCACCCCGGTCGAGCGCGACAATCGCGCGCACGAATTTCTGATCAACCGCGCGTTGCAGCTTTCCAACCTCGGCCTGCGCGATCAGGCCGATGCGGCCTTCTCCCGCGCGCATGCGATCGTCACCGCCGATCCGGTGCAGCTTCGTCTGCGCCGCAATTTCGAGGCGATGCATCATGTCAATGGGCAGGATCTGGCGGGTGCGCTGGCGATCCTCGACCAGCCCTTGTCGAGCGGTGCGCTGCTCGCCCAGCCGGCGGCCGGATCGGTCGCACTGACGCCCGAGGCCGCCGGCGAGATGAACAGCGGCGTGCCCGAGATGAAGGCGCTTGGCGTGCGGCAGGATACCCGGCTGACCCCGCGCGAGCGCGCCGCGATCATCGACGCGCAGGCGCAGCAATTGCGCGGCACGATCCTGCGGCTCGAAGGCAAGCCGGCGGAGGCGCGCGCGGTGCTGACGCGGGCGCAGCGCGATGCGGTGGCGATCCGCGACGGGCGCGTCACCTCGATCACGCGGCTGCGCGCGCAATTGCTCGGCGAGATCGCGCTGACCTGGGAAGCGCAGAATGATTACGGTCAGGCCGAAGCATTGCTGCGGCAGGCGCTGGCGCTGCTCGAGGCGCAATATCCCGAAACCGCGGCGGTGAATGGCGCACGGGCGCGGCTCGGCGCGTTCCTCGTGCGGCGCGGGCGGACCGACGATGCGCTCGCCGCTTATGGCGCGATCTTCGCCTCGACCGCCGCCAATCATGCCGCGCTGACCGGCATGGCGAACCAGCTCCAGCCCTATTTCTCGTTGCTCGCGCGGGAGATTCCGCGGCGGCCGGCGCTGGCCGGCGATCTGTTTACCGCGTCGCAGATGCTCGTGCGGCCCGGCGCGGCGGACACGCTGGAGCTGCTGACGCGCGAATTGTCGGCCGGTGATGACGAGGCGGCGCGGCTGTTCCGCCAGTCGGTCTCGCTGTCGCGCGATATCGAGCGGCAACGCATCGTGCTGGCGCAGCTGATCGAGGATTCGCAGCAGGATGCCTCGCTGCGTCCGCGCATTGCGCAGCAGCAGGCCGATGTCGACGCTTTGGCCGCCTCGCAGACCGCGACCCTCGCCGCGCTCGAGCCCTATCCGCAATTCCGCGCGGTCAGCCCGCGCATCGTCTCGCTCGCCGAGATGCAGGCGACGCTCAAGCCGGGCGAGGGCTATTTCAAGCTCGCCCAGCTCGGCGACGCCTTTTACGCGATCTGGATCGATCGTGCGGGCGCGACCGGCTATCAGCTCGCGGCGAGCGCCGGCGATGTCGCCGCCAAGGTGGCGACGTTGCGCGAGACGATCTCGACCGAGGTCAACAATACCCAGACCACTTATGCGCTCGACGTGCCGACCGCGCGTGCGCTCTATACCGATCTGTTCGCGCCGATCGCGCCGCGGCTGGCGACGGTGCGGCATCTGATCTTCGAGCCCGACGGCGCGCTGCTGCAATTGCCGGTGACCTTGCTCGTCGCCGATCAGGCCGGGGTCGATGCCTATGAGCAGCGCGTCGCGAAGGGCGCCGACGAGTTCGATTTCCGCGGCATCGCCTGGCTCGGGCGCGATCATGCGGTGAGCACCGCGCTTTCCGCGCGCGCCTTTCGCGATGCGCGCGCGGCGGCGCCGTCGACCGCGCAGCATCGCTATATCGGCTTCGGCGACAATGCCCCGGTCGGCGGGGTGATCAAGGCGGCGCTGACCCGCGGCACGGTGACGGGCGGGATGAGCGCCGATTGCAGCTGGCCGGCGGCGCAATGGAACAGCCCGATCCCCGCCACCGAGCTGCGCGAAGCCTCGCGCGCGATCGGCGGCGCGGGCAATATGCT
>JAFKLV010000152.1 GCA_017304125.1 Sphingomonadales bacterium | reverse complement strand
AACCAGCGTGTGGTTCGGCGCCGTGATCCGCGCGGACAATACGACGATCGCGGTCGGCGCGCGCAGCAATATCCAGGACGGCGCGATGGTTCATTCCGATCCCGGCGCGCCGACCACGATCGGCGAGGATTGCACCATCGGGCATCACGCGATCCTCCACGGCTGCACCGTCGGCGATCGCGCGCTGATCGGCATGGGCGCGATCATCCTCAACAAAGCGGTGATTCCCGAAGATTGCATCGTCGGCGCCGGGGCGCTGGTGACCGAGGGCAAAACCTTCGCCCCCGGCAGCCTGATCGTCGGCTCCCCGGCGAAAGCGGTGCGCCAGCTCGACGAGCAGACGATCGCCTTCCTCAAGCTTTCCGCGCACGGCTATGTTGCCCGCTCGCGCGAGGCGATGACCGAGCTGAAGCGGATCGATTTGTAATAAATCCGCGGGCCAGTAGACAGATGGTAACGGTGTTGACATAACCGAGGTTATGACGACGCCAGCGCTTCTTTCCCGCCTGCGGTTGCCGGTTATCGGCTCGCCGCTGTTCATCATCTCCGGCCCCGATCTGGTGATCGCGCAATGCAAGGCGGGGATCGTCGGCTCGTTCCCCGCGCTCAATGCGCGGCCACAGGGGCTGCTCGACGAATGGCTCCACCGCATCACCGAGGAGCTGGCGGCGCACAACCGCGCGCATCCCGATAAGCCCGCCGCGCCGTTCGCGGTCAACCAGATCGTGCACCGCTCGAACGACCGGCTCGAAGCCGATCTGGCGACCTGCGAAAAATGGCAGGTGCCGATCACGATCACCTCGCTCGGCGCGCGCGAGGAGCTCAATCAGGCGGTGCACAATTGGGGCGGCATCACCTTCCACGACGTGATCGACGATCGCTTCGCGCGCAAGGCGATCGAAAAGGGCGCGGACGGGCTGATCCCGGTCGCGGCCGGCGCCGGCGGGCATGCCGGGCGGCTCTCGCCATTCGCGATCGTCTCGGAAATTCGCCAGTGGTTCGACGGGCCGGTCGCGCTGTCGGGCTCGATCGCGACCGGCGATGCGGTGCTCGCGGCGCAGGCCCTGGGGGCGGACTTCGCCTATATCGGCTCGCCCTTCATCGCCACCGTCGAGGCCAATGCCGACGAACGCTACAAACAGGGCATCGTCGAGGGACGCGCGGCCGATATCGTCTATTCGAACCTGTTTACCGGCGTGCACGGCAATTACCTGCGCGGCTCGATCACCGCTGCCGGGCTCGACCCCGACAATCTGCCCGAAGGCGATTTCAAGACGATGGACTTCGGCCAGAGCAACGGCGACAGTCAGGGTGTCAAGGCCAAGGCATGGCGCGACATCTGGGGATCGGGCCAGGGGATCGGCGCGGTCGAAAAGATCGAGCATGTCGCCGATCGCGTCGATCGGCTCGAGCAGCAATATCGCGCCGCACGCGCGCGGCTGGCGCTGGCCTAAGCCTCCGCCACGCGCCCTCCCTCACCCCGGCCCAGGGCCCGGGTGACGGGAGTCAAAAGACCAGCGACAGCCGATCCTGCATCCGCCGCACCGGGCTGACCTGCGGCAATTCCCCGACCTGCGCGGCATCGAGCCGCGCGACGCGGCGGTAGAGATCGATGCTGGAGGCGATCATCTGCCGCGCCTGTTCGGGCAGATCGCGCAGCACATCCGGCTCGGTCACCGGCGCCTCGCCCAGCCGGCGCGAGGGATCGAGCGCGTCACGCGCGGCAAGCTCCCCCTGCTGCACCGCGCGCTGGGTCAGCAGCCAGGCGATCACATGCATCAGCCGCGTCGTCACCTTGAGCGATTCGCACGAAAAGCCGACGCGCATCACCGGCGGCAGCGCCTCGCGCTCGATCCGCCCGCCCTCGTCGAAATAACCGCGCGCCTCGTCGGCGAGCAGCATCGCTTCGGTATAAAGTCCATCGACCAGCCGGCGATAAACCGCCGAATCGTAATGCGCCGCACCCATCCCCCTTGGGTGACAGGATTTGCGATTCGGCGCCATAATCGCCCCCTCATCCGGCTGTGGATAACGTCCCAAACGGACACAGCGGGCCCCGATCAGGCCCCGATCAGGCGATGATATCCGGGATCAGCTGGTCCTCGAGCATGGTAATCTCGTCACGCAGCCGGAGCTTGCGCTTTTTGAGTCGGGCGAGCTGGAGCTGGTCGACCACGCTCGCGCCGCCCAGCGCGACGATCGCCGAATCCAGATCGCGATGCTCGATCCTGAGCGTGCTCAACCGAGCCGTGATTTCACTGTCGTTCACCCGCCGCGTCCTCCGCCTCCGCCGTAGCAGAACCGGGGGGCGCTGTCGGGGGGAATTTGTCATGCCGCTTGCGTAACGTCGAGCCGCCGCCGCACTCAGCCGAAACGGCCCAAATTGGGTGGCGACTTTTCACGCGAGCCATGATTTACTCGCTCTCCCTTCAACTCAACCCAGGAGGTTCCCCGCCATGCAGACTGCGCATCTTTCGGCTCTTGAGGCCAAACATGCGGTGCTCGATCGGCGTATTGCCGAGGAGGAGCATCGCCCGATGCCTGACACCTTTGTGCTGACGGACCTCAAGAGGCAGAAATTGCGCGTAAAAGAGGAAATCGCCTCAGCGCATTGATCGAACCAGGGGCGCCCCGCAACGGGCGCCCCTTTTAACTTCCCATTTGTCGCGCCACCGTCTTGCGAGTCGCCGCGCCATAGGGCGGCTTCAATCCGGCGAGCTTCGCCACATCGAGTCGCGATTGCTTGTACACGCTCTTGGCGTGGCTGAACGTCACGAAGCCGTCGCGGCCGTGATAGGCGCCCATCCCCGACGGGCCGACCCCGCCGAACGGCAGATCCTCCATCGAGACGTGGAACACCACATCGTCCAGCGTCACCCCGCCTGAGATCGTGCGATCGAGCACGCGGCGGCGCTCGCTTTCGTCGCGCCCGAAATAATAGAGGCCGAGCGGGCGATCGCGCCGGTTGACCTCGGTGATCGCGCTGTCGATCCCGTCATAGCGGCGCACCGGCAGGATCGGCCCGAAGATTTCCTCCTGCATCACGATCATGTCATCGGTCGCGTCGCGGACGATATGCAGCGGCATCTTGCGCGAATTGGTCGCGGTGAAATCCTCGCCCGCTGGATTGACCACCTCGACCCGCGCGCCCTTCGCGCGCGCATCGTCGATCCACGCGTTGAGCCGCTGGTAATGCCGGTCGTTGACCACGCTGGTATAATCGGGGTTGCTAAGCAACGTCGGATACATCGCGCTCGCCGCGGCCTTGAGGCTGTCGACCAGCCCCTCCTCCTTGGCGGAGGGCACCAGCACATCATCGGGCGCGAGGCAGATCTGCCCGGCGTTGAGCATCTTGCCCAAAGCGACACGCTGCCCGACCTGCGCCAGATCGGCGCTGTCGCCGACGATCACCGGCGATTTGCCGCCCAGTTCCAAGGTCACCGGGGTGAGATTGTCGGCCGCGGCGTGGAGGATATGCCGCCCGATCCCGGTCGCGCCGGTAAACAGCAGATGGTCGAACGGCAGTTCGGCGAACGCCTTGCCCACTTCCGGCCCTCCCGACAGGAAGACGAGTTCGGTCGGGTCGAAATATTTGCCGACGATCTCCTCGAACAAGGCGGCGGTGGCCGGGGTGAATTCGCTGGTCTTGACCATTGCGCGATTGCCCGCCGCGAATATCCCGGCGAGCGGCGCCATCACCAGATTGACCGGGAAATTCCACGGCGCGATCACGCCGATCACGCCCTTGGGCTGATATTCCACCCACGCCCGCGCGCCGAGCAGCCCGAGCGGAAATTGCACCGCGCGCCGATCGCGCCGCGCCCAGCGGTCGAGATGCTTTATCGCATGTTGCATCGGGCCGATCGACCCGGCGATATCGGTGACCATCGTCTGTTCGGGGCTGCGATGGCCGAAATCCTCCGACAGCGCGTCGCAGAAGCGCGGCGCGGAATCGCGCAGCATCGCGATCGCGCGCTTCAGCCGGTCCTTGCGCAGCGCCAGCGGCTCGGGGAGCGCCGCCATGAAGCTGTCGCGCTGCGCCGCCAATAACTCCTGCATCCTCGCCTCCCTGTTATCAGAGCATTATGCGTAAGATATAAGCCGTTTGTCCCACTCGTCACCCCGGCCCTGAGCCGGGGTAACGCCGGGAGATATAGATCGCGCCCGACTTAACCTGCCTGCTTCGCGCAGCCGATCAGCCCGGCGAGCGGCAGCACGATACCATCCTTGCCGGTCCGGTCGATCCGCAGCGTCGCGGTGGGGACGAGCGCGCCGTCGGACAGATCGGCGCGCCGCGTGATCGTCATGTCGAGCGACAGCGTCACGTCGCCCGATTGATAATCGGTCACGCCGGCAAAACCGTAATCGCCGGTGCCGCGCTGCGCGACGCGCGGATAATCCGCGACCTTGCCGTCGAGCGCGATCCGCAACGAGGCCGGCTCGCTGCCCGCGACGACCGCGAGCGCGCGCGTCTGCCCGGCGCTGAACAGATAGGCCGAACAGCCCTGCGTCGGCAGAGATTGCGGCGCGAGCCCGGCGATCGGCAGGCCGTCGATCGTCGCGGGCGGCGGCGGAGGCGGCGGGGCGCGCCGATCGGCGGCGGCGGCCAGCGCGAGGAGAAGCGCGATCATGCCGTCAGCCCTATCATCATCAGCCACGCCGGATAAGCCGCGATCGCCAGAAACGCCCCGAACGGCAGCTTGAGATCGGCCGGCACCTCGCGCCCCGACAGCCGCATCACGAGGACCGCGCCGAGCCCGACCAAAGCGGCGAGCAGCATCACCACCGGGAGCAGCCGCCAGCCGAGCCACAGCCCGATCGCGCCGAACAATTTCGGATCGCCCCCGCCCAGCCCTTCGCGCCCGCGCACCAGACGATAGGTACGTGCGATCGCCCACAAGCTGAGGAACCCCGCCGCGCCGCCGATCAGCCGTTCGTCGAGCGGCGGCGTCACCCCCAGGGCGCCCGCCGCCACGCCGGTGAGCGCGAGCGTCCCGGTCAAGGCATCGGGCAGCCACAAAGCCGCGGCGTCGAGCGCGGCCAGCGTCAGCAACAGCCAGCCGAACAACGCGCCCGCCGCGCCGACCGGGCCGGGCGCGACATAGCCCGCCGCCGCGCCGATCAGTGCGCAGCCCAGTTCGATCCGCAGATGCCGCGGATCGATCCGCGCACCGCACCGCCGGCAGCGCCCGCGCTGCACCAGCGCGCTGATCAGCGGCACCAATTCGATCGCGCGCAACGTCGCGCCGCACGCATCGCATGCCGAGCGCCCGTCGCTTACCCGCCGCCCCTCGGGCCAGCGCACGACGATCGTCGCGAGGAAACTCCCCGCGATCGCGCCCAGCGCAGCAAGCAAAACCGGCCAAATCATCGCTTTGCTCTATCGCCTTCTCCCCTCCCTTGAACAAGGGAGGGGTCGAGGGTGGGTTGGTATGAGGGACACCGGTCCGCCTGCCCCATATCCACCCACCCCCAGCCCCTCCCTTCACGAGGGAGGGGAGAAAGAAACTGAGCAGGTGCAACATTGCCCTCACC
>JAFKLV010000151.1 GCA_017304125.1 Sphingomonadales bacterium | reverse complement strand
GACGTGCGCGCGGTGATCGCCGCTTATAACGGGCTCGGCGTGCGGGTCCGTGCGATGCTCGACGAGAAGGATCGCATGCTCGGCGCGCTCGGCCACGATCTGCGCACCCCGCTCGCCGCGCTGCGCGTGCGGATCGAATCGGTCGAGGACGAAGCCGATCGCGCGCGGATGGCGGACATCATCCAGGAGATGAACCGCACGCTCGACGACATATTGAGCCTCGCGCGGCTCGGCCGGCCGAGCGAACCCGTCACCGAGGTCGATCTCGCGGCGCTGGTCGATGCGGTGGTTGAGGATTTCCGCGATCTCGGCCATCCGGTGACCTTCGAGGAGGCCGACCGGCTGCCGGTGCGGCTGCGCCCCTCGCTGATCCGCCGCGCGGTGCGCAACCTGATCGAAAATGCGGTGAAATACGGCGGCGGCGCCGAGGTGACGCTGGCCCCGCGCGGCAAAGACGTTGCGATCGTCATCGCCGACCACGGGCCGGGCATCCCGCCCGACCGGCTCGCCGACGTGTTCGAGCCGTTCACCCGGCTGGAAAGCTCACGCAATCGCGAAACCGGCGGGATCGGCCTCGGCCTTGCGCTGGCCCGCGCGATCGCGCGCGAGGCGGGCGGCGATGTGTCGCTCGCCAATCGTGCGGGTGGCGGACTGGAGGCGGTGCTGATCCTGCCCGCGCGCTGAAACAAAAAACAAATAACGCAGCGCCGATTGCATTTGGCGTTTTGCAATTTGGCAGGATTTCGCAATTACGCGTGCGTCATGAACTGCCGCATCCGCCGCGCCTGTCTCATCGCGCTCCCGCTCGCGCTGGCGGGGTGCGGCGATTCGGGCGGCGGCGGACTGAGCGTCAGCCAACCGGCATCGACCCCCACCCCGTCGCCCAGTTCATCGCCAACCGCGTCGCCGACGCCCGGCACCTGGGTGCAGCAGGCCGCAGCGCTTTATGACGTGCAGCCGAATGTCTCGACCTGCAGTTCGGGCACGCTCAAGGCCAGCGTGAAGGCCACGTTCCTTTCCAATCTCAACACGTTGCGCGCGCTGCACAATCTGCCGCCGGTCGTCTATTCGAACGACGAGGACAGCCAGGAGCAGGATTCATCGCTGATGATGGCGGTGGCCCGGCAGTTGAGCCATTCGCCGTCATCGAGCTGGCAATGCTATAGCGCGAGCGGCGCGGCGGGCGCGGGCGGGAGCAACCTCGTCGGGGTCTGGGGCAGCAACACCTCGTTCGACAGCGAGGATGATTATCTCGCCTTGTGGATGACCGAAAACGGCGCCGCCGATATCGGCCACCGCCGCTGGATCCTCGATCCGTTCCTCGGCAAGACCTCCTACGGCCGTATCACGATCGTACTGGCGGACGGCAGCCGCGCCAGCACCGCCTCGATGCGCGTGCTGCACTTCAATAATGCGCCCGCCGTCCCCACCGGCATCCCGGCGTTCGTCGCTTATCCCTATGGCGATTATCCGCAGCGCTATTTCGGCGCGACGGACTATCTGTCGTTCACCGCGATCACCAGCACGCTCGGGGTGTGGGCCAACCAGAGCGTCAGCTTCGCCAGCGCCACGGTGAGCGTCTCCGGCCCTTCGGGCGCGATGCCGGTGACCGATATCAGCACCGACAATCTCGGCTATGGCGTGCCCAACAGCATCCAGTGGCGCGTCACCGGATTGCAGCCCGCAGTCAGCTATGCGGTGACGATCAACAACGTCTCCGGCGCGCCGCAAACCAGCTATAGCTACACCTTCCGGATGCTGCCCTAGCCGCCGATTGCAATCGCGGGCCGTTTCCGCTACGGGCGCCGCTTCCTCGCGAAAATCGTGGAAAGCTTGCGGGAGGGCGTTTGCCCGCTCGGACCGCTAAACTTGAAACCAGGCTGCCTCCTTCTTCAAGGGAGCGGCCGGATTGAGAGAGTGACATGGCAAAGAAGATTACTGGCTATATCAAGTTGCAGGTGCCCGCCGGCGCCGCAAACCCGTCGCCGCCGATCGGCCCGGCGCTGGGTCAGCGCGGCGTGAACATCATGGAATTCTGCAAGGCGTTCAACGCCCAGACGCAGGACATGGAAAAGGGCGCCCCGCTCCCCACCATCATCACCGTCTATGCCGACCGTTCGTTCTCGTTCGAGACGAAGACGCCGCCGGCCACCTTCCTGATCAAGAAGGCGCTGAACCTGAAGTCGGGCTCGAAGGAGCCGGGCAAGGTGAGCGCGGGCAAGATCAAGCGTTCGCAGCTGGCGGAAATCGCCGAGGCCAAGATGAAGGACCTCAACGCGAACGACATCGACGCTGCGACCAAGATCATCGAAGGCAGCGCGCGGGCCATGGGCCTCGAAGTGGTGGAGGGCTGAACATGGCGAAGCTGACCAAGAAGCATAAGGCGATCCAGATCGATCGCGAGAAGCTGCACGGCGTCGACGAGGCGATCGCGCTGGCCAAGGCCAATGCCACCTCGAAGTTCGACGAGACGATCGAGCTCGCGCTGAACCTCGGCGTCGATCCGCGTCACGCCGACCAGATGGTCCGTGGCGTCGTCACGCTCCCGGCCGGCACCGGCAAGACGGTGCGCGTCGGCGTGTTCGCCAAGGGCGCGAAGGCCGATGAGGCGCGCGCTGCTGGTGCGGACGTCGTGGGCGCCGAGGATCTGATGGAGACGATCCAGGGCGGCACGATCGATTTCGACCGCTGCATCGCGACCCCGGACATGATGGGCGTCGTCGGCCGTCTCGGTAAGGTGCTCGGCCCGAAGGGCCTGATGCCGAACCCGAAGCTCGGCACCGTGACGATGAACGTCGCCGAAGCGGTGAAGGCCGCCAAGGGCGGCCAGGTCGAGTATCGCGCCGAAAAGGCCGGCATCATCCACTCCGGCATCGGCAAGGCGAGCTTCGCCGCCGAAGACCTGCGTCGTAACTTCGACGCGCTGGTCGATGCGGTGATCAAGGCCAAGCCGTCGGGCGCGAAGGGCAAGTATGTCCGCAAGATCGCGGTCAGCTCGACGATGGGCCCGGGCATCAAGGTCGACGTGGCGGAAGTCGCCGGCGCCTGAGCCGACGTGCTCCCGTCAGGGACAATGGAAGGGCCGGGAGCAATCCCGGCCCTTTCTTTTTGCCCGCACCTCCGCTCGCGACGCCCCTTTCAAATAGTTTGATCTCCTACTAAAAGGCCGCGCATGCTCCGTCCGCTCGCCATCGCCCTGCTCGCCTCCACCGCCACGCTCGCCGAGGCGCAGACCACCGATATTGCGCAGAGCAATGAGGTTGTCGTCACCGGACGCGGGCTGGACGACCGCCCCGGCGATCGCGCGTTCGACACGGTGACGATCGATCGCGACCGCATCACCGACAATGCCAGCACGCGGCTGGAAAGCATCCTCGCCGATGTCGCCGGGCTCCAGCAGTTTCGCCGCTCGGACTCGCGCTCGGCCAACCCGACCAGCCAGGGCATCTCGTTGCGCGGGATCGGCGGCAATGCGTCGAGCCGCGCATTGCTGATCCTCGACGGGGTGCCCCAGGCCGATCCGTTCGGCGGCTGGGTGCCCTTCCCCGCCTATAACGCCGAGCGGCTCGGCCGCATCCGCGTGACGCGCGGCGGCGGCAGCGGCTATTTCGGGCCGGGCGCGCTCGCCGGAACGGTGGAGATGGACAGCGCCTCCCCCGATCAGCTGTCGCCGCTGGCGATGGGCGTCGCCTACGGCAGCCGCAATTCGGTCGAGGCGGACGGCAGCGCGGCGCTGGTGCGCAGCGGCGGTTTCGCGACGATTTCCGGCAATTATGCGCGCGGCGACGGCTTCACCCCCACTGTCCCCGAATCGCGTGGCCCGGTCGATCGCCCGGCGCCTTACGAGCAAGCGAGCGGCGCGGTGCGCGGAGTGATCGCGATCGCCCCGTCGACCGAATTGCAGGCCAGCGTCAGCGCCTTCACCGACACGCGCGATCGCGGCACGGCCTATACCGCGAACAGCAGCCAGGGCGCTGACGCGAGCCTCCGGCTGGTCGGGCGCGGCGCGTGGAACTGGTCGGCGCTGGCCTATCTGCAGACCCGCGCCTTCTCGTCGCAATTCGCCAGCATCAACCCCGCGCGCACCACGGCCACCCAGACGCTCAACCAGTATAACACCCCCGCAACCGGGCTCGGCGCGCGGATCGAGGTGGCGCCGCCGATCGGCGACGGGCTGTCGCTGCGGCTCGGCAGCGATATCCGCGCGGTCTCGGGGCGCACGCAGGAGCTTTTCACCTATGTCGCCGGGGCGCCGACGCGCCAGCGCTATGCCGGCGGCGAAACCCGCACCGCGGGGCTGTTCGCGGATGGCAGCGCCGATCTCGGGCGGGTGACGATCGATCTCGGCGGGCGCGTCGACTGGTGGCAGATCGCCGACGGCTATCTCAACGAACATGTCATGGCGACCGGCGCCTCGGTGACCAATTTGCGCTACCCCAATCGCGACGGCACCGAAGCGACCGGGCGCGCGGGCATCGCATGGCGGCCGGTCGATGCGATCACCCTGCGCGGCGCGGCGTATCGCGGCTGGCGGCTGCCGACGCTCAACGAACTCTATCGCCCGTACCGCGTCGGCGCCGATGCCACCGCCGCCAATGCCGCGCTCAACCCCGAGCGACTGACCGGCTATGAGGGCGGCGCGACGCTCACCCCGACCGCGACGACCTCGATCGGGGTGACCTGGTTCCACAACCGGCTCGACGACGCGATCGCCAATGTCACCGCGGGGCGCGGCCCGGGGATGTTCCCCGGAGTCGGGTTCGTCGCGGCAGGCGGGGTCTATCGCGTGCGGCAGAATGTCGATGCGATCACCTCGACCGGCATCGAGGTGGAAGCGAACTGGCGTTCCGGCCCGTTCAACGCCCGCGCCTCGTGGCAGCATGTTTCGGCGCGGGTCGTCGCCTCGGGCGCCGCCGCCGCGCTCGACGGCCTGCGCCCGGCGCAAACCCCGCGCGATCAGGTCTCCGGCACGCTCGGCTGGCGATCTGGCGAGGCGTCGCTCGCCACCACGCTGCGCTATGTCGCACGCCAGTTCGACGATGATCAGAACACCAATGTGCTGCATCCGGCCACGACGCTCGACGCGGTGGCGACGCTGCCGCTCGCCCGCGCCTGGACTGTAGAGGCGCGCGCGGAAAATATGTTCAACGCGCGGGTCGAGGCGGGGATCAGCGGCAACAATATCGTCGAACAGGCGACCCCGCGCACCTTGTGGATCGGGCTGCGCTATCGGATGCGCTGAGCCTTGACGCCGGCAGTCGCGGCGGCTGACACAGACCTTCGGGCGTCACCCCGGCCGTGCGCCGGGACGACGGATAAAACGGAGGCGAGGATGCCGCATTACGGCGACTTTCAGAATGTGATCTACGGCGCCGGCCTCGCCGGGGTGCAACCGACCCTGCCGGTCGATTTCGCGACGCTCAAGGCGCGCGCCGAAGCGGCGATGCCGCCCTCCGTGCTCAATTACGTCCAGGGCGGCTGCGGCGACGAATTCACGCAGGACGAAAATGCCCGCGCCTTCCGCCATTGGGGAATGGTGCCGCG
>JAFKLV010000150.1 GCA_017304125.1 Sphingomonadales bacterium | reverse complement strand
TCCGTCGATCCCGCGCTCGTCGTCCCAGCGGAAATCGGCGCGGCTGCACCCCTTGCAGCCGAGCAGGCGATGCGCCTCGAGCGCGATCGACTTGCACGCCTCGGTAATCTCGTCGGGGATCTGCGCCGGGAAGATATGCTCGGTCAGCCCCTCGGTATATTTGGCGTCATAATCGTAAAAGCCGCTCTTGGGGCGCAATTCGGTCACGCCGAGCGCGCGATCGCCGAGCACCGCGGTGGTCAGCTCGCGCCCGCGCACATAGGGTTCGGCGAGCAATTCGTCGAAATGCTGCCACGGCCCCTCGACGTCGCGCCCGATCGGCGAACCATAATTGCCGTCGGTGGTGACGATCGCGATCCCGACCGACGAGCCTTCGTTGACCGGCTTCAGCACATAGGGCCGCGCCAGCGGGTCGCCGGCGAACAATTCGGCCGATTTCACCACGCGCCCGCCCGGCATCGGAATGCCATGCGGGACGAGCTGGTTCTTGGTCAGGATCTTGTCGATCGCGATCACCGAGGTGGCGAGCCCCGAATGGGTATAAGTGAGCCCGAGCAGGTCCATCATCCCCTGCACCGATCCGTCTTCGCCGGGGGTGCCGTGGAGCGCGTTGAACACCACGTCGGGCCTGGCCTCGGCGAGCCGCGCGGCGACATCGCGCGCCATATCGATCCGCGTGACGCGATGCCCGAGCGACTCCAGCGCCTCGGCGATGCCCGTGCCCGACGACAGCGACACCTCGCGCTCCGCCGACCAGCCGCCCATCAGCACGACGATGTGAAGCGGACGACGATCAGACACGCGATACTCCTTGCGATACGAACACATAAAGCGGGACGGGACGGCCGTTCATCATGCCACCCCGACCCGCTGGATTTCCCATTCGAGCGCGACGCCGCTGTTGGCCTTCACCCGCGCGCGCACTTCCTCGCCCAAGGCCTCGATATCGGCGCTGGTCGCGCCGCCGAGATTGATGAGGAAATTGGTGTGCTTCTCGCTTACCTGCGCGTCGCCGATGCGCAACCCCCGGCAGCCGGCGGAATCGACCAACGCCCACGCCTTCTCCCCCGGCGGGTTCTTGAACGTCGAGCCCCCCGTCTTGGAACGCAGCGGCTGGGAGGCTTCGCGCGAGGCGGCGATCCGGTCCATCTCCGCCTGAATCGCCGCCGGTTCGCCGGGCTGGCCGCGCAAGGTCGCGCTGACCACCACCGCGCCCGCGGGCAGCTCGGAATGGCGGTAGGTATAGCCAAGGTCCGCCGCCTGCAGCACGCGGCGTTCGCCCGAGCGCAGCACAATTTCGCAGTCGACCAATATGTCCGCGGTCTCGCTGCCGTAAGCGCCGCCGTTCATCCGCACGAACCCGCCGACCGTGCCGGGGATCGAGCGCAGGAATTCGACCCCGGCGATCCCCGCGTCGCGCGCGGTGGAGGAGACGAGGATACCGCTCGCGCCGCCGCCGCAGGTCAGCGTCGTCGCATCGATCGCCTCGACCCTGGCGAACGGCTTGCCGAGCCGCACCACCACCCCGGGCACCCCGCCGTCGCGCACGATCAGGTTGGAACCCAGCCCGAGCGCCATCACCGGCACCGCCGGATCGAGCCGCGCGAGAAACTGCGCGAGATCGTCGGCGTCCTTCGGCTCGAACAGCCATTGCGCCGCGCCGCCCGCCTTGAACCAGACGAGCGGCGCAAGCGGCGCATCGGGGGTCAGCCGGCCGGCGACCTCAGGCAGAGCAAGCGCGACGCTCATCGTCGCGCGTCGATCGCGGGGGCGAGCCCGGCGGCCCATTTGGTGATGTCGCCCGCGCCGAGGCAGACGATTTGATCACCGCCGCGCACCGCGCCCGCCAGCACATCGGCGAGCGCATCGGCATCCGCCACCGTCGCCGCCGCGCGATGCCCGCGCCGCTTGAGCCCCTCGACCAACGCCTCGGCATCGGCGCCCTCGACCGGCGCTTCGCCCGCGGCATAGACCGGGGTGACATAGACCATATCAGCGTCGTTGAACGCGCTCTGGAAGTCGTCCATCAGATTGGCGAGCCGCGTATAGCGATGCGGCTGAACCACCGCGATCACCCGCCCGACCGCGCTCTCGCGCGCCGCCGCGAGCACCGCACGGATTTCGACCGGGTGGTGGCCGTAATCGTCGATGATCGTTGCGATGCCACCCTCGGCCGCGACTTCGCCGACCTTGGTGAAGCGCCGCTTGACCCCGCGGAAATTGTCGAACCCCTTCTGGATCGTCGCATCGTCGATGCCGAGTTCGAGCGCGACGCCGATCGCCGCCAGCGCATTCTGCACATTGTGGCGGCCGGGCATCGGCAGATCGATATGCTCGATCGAGCGGGTCGAGCCGTCGCGGTGGCGGATGATCGTCTCGAAGCGATTGCCGCCCGGATAAGGCACGACATTCACCCCGCGCACATCGGCCGAGGCGGCGAAGCCATAGGTCACGATGCGCCGGTCGCGCACCCGCGGGATCAGCGCCTGCACCTCGGGGTGGTCGAGGCACAGCAACGCCGCGCCGTAGAACGGCACGTTTTCGATGAATTCGGCATAAGCCGCCTTGGCGCGTTCGAAATCCCCGTAATGATCGAGATGCTCGGGATCGATATTGGTGACCACCGCGATCGTGCCGTCGAGCCGCAGGAAGCTGCCGTCGCTCTCATCGGCCTCAACCACCATCCAGTCGCTGTCGCCGAGACGGGCGTTGCTACCGTAGCTGTTGATGATCCCGCCGTTGATCACGGTCGGATCGACCCCGCCGGCGTCGAGCAACGCCGCGACCATCGAGGTGGTGGTGGTCTTGCCGTGCGTCCCCGCCACCGCGACGGTGGATTTGAGCCGCATCAGCTCGGCCAGCATCTCCGCGCGGCGCACCACCGGGATGCGGCGTTCGAGCGCGGCCTCGACCTCCGGATTGCCGCGCTTGATCGCGGTGGAGGTGACGACCACCGCCGCCTCCCCCAGATTTTCCGCCTTATGCCCGATCGCGACCGCAATGCCCTTGGCGCGCAGCCCCTCGACGACATAGCCCTCGGCAACGTCCGAGCCCTGCACCGCATAGCCGAGATTGTTCATCACCTCGGCGATGCCCGACATGCCGATCCCGCCGATGCCGACGAAATGGATCGTGCCGATATTGGTGGGCACGCCCTTCATGCGAACGCCTCCTTGCGCACCACCGGGCCGACCGGCAGCGCGATGCTCGGCGCGTCGAGGCTTTCGACCAGATCGGCCAGATCGCGCGCCGCATCGGGCTTGCCGCAGGCGCGGGCACGGCCGGCGGCATTTTCCAGCGCTTCAGGATCGAGGCCGAGTTTCTGCATCTGCTTGGCGAGTTCCGACGGGGTAAATTGGCGTTGCGCGATCGTCCGCGCGCCGCCGGCGAGCGTCATCTCGCGCGCGTTGACGGTCTGGTGATCGTCGGTCGCCGAGGGGAGCGGCACGAGGATCGCCGGGCGGCCGGCGACGGTCAGCTCGGCGATCGTCGAGGCGCCGGCGCGGGCGATCACGACATGCGCCCAGCCGAGATGCTCGGGCAGATCGGGGAGATAGGTCGCGAGATCGGCGGCGATATCCAGTTCGGCATATTTGGCGCGCGCCGCATCGATATCCTCGATCCGCGCCTGATGCGTCACCTGCAGCCGGCGGCGGAAGGCAACCGGGAGCAGCGCGAGCCCGTCGGGCACCACCTGGCTGAGCACGCTCGCGCCCTGCGACCCGCCGGTGACGAGCACGCGGAAGATGCCGTCCTCCTCAAGCAACGGATAAGGCTTGGCGCGCAGCGCGAGGACATTGTCGCGCACCGGATTGCCGACGCAATGCGTCTTGCCGAGCTGTTTCGGCTTCAGTCGCTGGGTCTCGGCATAGGAAGTGGCGATCGCATCGACCCGCCCGGCGACCAGCCGGTTGACCCGCCCGAGCACCGCATTCTGCTCGTGGATCGCGGTCGGGATCTTCTCGGCGAACGCCGCCGCCAGCGCGGGGAAAGCGGGATAGCCGCCGAAGCCGATCACCGCCGCCGGGGTGAAGGTGCGATAGAGCTGGCGCGCCATCGCCCGGCCGCGCCACATCTCGCGCGCCGCCTTGGCCCAGCCGACCGGGCCGCCGCTGAACCGCCCGGCGGGCAGGACATGCGTCTGCACCCCGTCGAACAGCCCGGGGAAGCGCACCCCGCGTTCGTCGGACACCAAAGCGACGCGATGCCCGCGCCGGATCAGTTCTTCGGCCAATGCGGCAGCGGGCACCATGTGCCCGCCAGTGCCGCCCGCCGCGAGAACGAAATGCCGCGGACGCGTCATAGCGGGCCCCAGCGCGTGACATAGGGGCTGCGCAACAGGAACGGATTGCGCCGGGTGAAGGTAAGCAACAGGCCCATCCCGATCGACAATGCGACCATCGATGAGCCGCCATAACTGATGAACGGCAACGTCATGCCCTTTGACGGCGCGAGGCCGGTGTTGACCGCCATCGAGACCAGCGCCTGCGCGCCGAACTGAGTGGCAAGCCCTCCGGCCGCGAGCAATTTGAAATTATCCTGTTCGTCGAGCAATTTAACGAACACACGCACGACGATCGCCAGAAACGTCACCGCAATCACCATACACGCGATCAAACCAAACTCCTCGCCGATGACCGAGAAGATATAGTCCGTGTGCGCTTCGGGAAGCCCGAATTTCACCGTGCCGCCGCCGGGGCCGGTGCCGGTCCACCCGCCGGCGGTCAGCGTGGAATGCGCGGCGTTGACCTGGAAATGGTCGCTCGCGCCGGTCCCTTCGGCATCGGGGAACAGGAAGGCGTCGATCCGCGCGCGCGCGGTGCCGTAGAAAATATAAGCCGCGACCAGCGCCGCCGGGGCCATTGCGATGAACCCCGCGATCGTCCGCCACGACGTCCCGGCGATCATCAGCAGCGCCAGCCACACGCAGCAGAAAATGATCGTCTGCCCGAGATCGGGCTGGAGCATCAGCATCCCCGCCACCGCGACGGTCATCGCGAAGGTGATCGTCGTCACCGGCAAATCCTGATCACGCGCGCGCAGCGAGAGCAGCCACGCAATCGTGACGATGAAGCACGGCTTCAGGAATTCGGACGGCTGGAATTGCGCCACGCCGAAACCGATCCAGCGCCGCGCACCATTGACCGTCACCCCGATCAGCGGGGTCAGCGCGAGCAGCCCGGCGAACACGCCGCACCCGAGCACCGCCAGCCGCCGCGCGGTGTTGACCGGCAGCATCGAGGTGATGAACAGCACCGGCAGCGACACCGCCACCCACATCACCTGCCGCCAGAAATAGTAAAGCGGCGGGAATTTCATATGCTCGCCCGAATAGCGCACCGCGCTCGCCGGGCTGGCCGCCGCCACCGCGAGCAGCCCGACCGCGATCAGCCCGAGCGTCAGCAGCAGCAGCACGCGGTCGGTATCCCAGAACCAGGTGCCGAGCGGCGAACGATCGCCGCGCCCGCCGCGCCCCTTCAGCCGCGCGCGCAGACCCGCCTCGTTCAGAATCTCGGCCTTTTCCTCGCTCATGCCAGCGCCCCCACCGCGTCGCGAAAT
>JAFKLV010000149.1 GCA_017304125.1 Sphingomonadales bacterium | reverse complement strand
AACAGGCGACGGCGTTCGTGGCTCTGGATGCCGGGTCAAGCCCGGCATGACGATATGGGGATGAAGGTCTCCCTGTGTCCCCGCGAAGGCGGGGACCCAGTCTGGGCTCCCGCCTGCGCGGGAGCACATGGAAGGCGCGAGGTCAGCCATTTACGCCTCCGCGATCATATAGCCGCCGCTCGCCACGAGGCATTCGCCGGTGACGAAGGCGGCGGCGGGGCTGGCGAGGAACAGCACCGGCCCGGCGATATCCACCGGTTCACCCCAGCGGCCAAGCGCCATGCGTTGTGCGGTGCCGGGGCCGTAGACCGGATCGTCGGCAAAGCGTGTGGTCATCGGCGTGCGCACCGGGCCGGGCGCGACCGCATTGACCCGGATGCCGCGTGGTCCCCAGCCTTGCGCGAGCGAGCGGGTCAACAGCAGCAACCCGGCCTTGGCCGCGCTATAGCCGGGGAAGATCGAATTGCCGAAGATCGCCATCATCGAGACGATCGACACCACCGCGCCGCCGCCCGGCATTTCGCTGCGTTCGAGCAGCGGCGCGAGCGCGGTGGTGAGGCGATGAACCCCCTTGAGGTTGACGTCGATCGCCGCGTCGAAATCCTCCGGCGTGCTGGTCGCGCCGGCATTGTTGATCAGGATATCGAGCTGGTCGAACGACGCGGCGAGCGCAGCGGTGCTGGCGTGATCGCCGAGCTGGAAGCGGCGATAATCAGCGCCGGCGGCGATCGCGGCATAATCGCGCGCGGCGGGGCGAGTGCCGGTGATCGTCACCTCGGCGCCGCTGTCGAGAAAGGCCTGCGCGATCGCCGCGCCGATCCCGCTCGTCGCGCCGGTCACCAGCACCTTGCGCCCGGTGAAGTCGAACCCGTTCATATCCTCACCCCGCGGTCTGGCCGGCGTCGACCGGCAACGCGATCCCGGTGATCTTGCGCGCCGCATCGGAGGCGAGGAAGGCCACCGCCTCGGCGATATCCTCAGGCTCGCACAGGTCGCCGAGCTTGGGCGCGTTGCGCATCACCAGCGCCATATCGACCCCGTCGGGGAGCGCGACGCTGCCGTGCATCGCGGTCTTCACCCCGGTCGGGCAGATCGCATTGACCCGCACCCCGGCGCCGGCGAATTCCACCGCGAGCGATTTGGTCAGCGCGTTCACCCCGGCCTTCGCCGCGCAATAAGCGGTGGTATAGGGGATGCCGACCAGCCCGGCCGCCGAACTCATGTTGACGATCGCGCCCTTGGTTTCGATCAGATGCGGCATCGCCGCGCGGCACATATGGAACACGCCCGACAGGTTGATGCGCAGCATCCGTTCCCAGCGTGCGTCGTCGAACGTTTCGAGCGGCCCCCAGTCCATGATCCCCGCGATGTTGCACAGGATATCGAGCCGCCCCGCCGCCGCGATCGTCTCCGCGACGAGCCGGCGGCAGGATTCCGCGTCGCCAGCGTCGAACGCGATCGCGCGGCAATCGCCGCCGATTTCCTCGCGCACCGTGCCCAGCGCATCCTCATTGCGGTCGGCGATCACCAATCGCGCGCCGCGCGCCGCGAGCAGCGTCGCGGTGGCGCGGCCGATCCCCGATGCCGCGCCGGTGACCAGTGCGATATTGCCGTGCATCAGATCGTCTCCGCCAGTTGCGCGGCATCGTGCATCGCGCCCTCGATATAGCCGACGCCGGTGCAATCTCCGGCGGTGTGAACGGTGAAGCCCGCGCTGCGCAGCTGATCGGCCAGCGCGGTATCGCCGGTCGCGCCCTTGGCGACGATCACCTCGTCGGCGTGGATCGTGCGGGTCTGGCCGAGCGTGTTGCGATAGCTCACCGTGCGCTCGCCGATCGCGATGTCGCTCGCCTCGGGCAGCAGGGTGACGCCCAGTTCCTTCAACTCATCCAGCACGCGCCAGCGGCGCACCACCTGCAATCCCGCGCCGAATTTCGCGCCCTCGTCGAGCACCGTCACCTTGCGACCGCGCCTGGCGAGGAATTCCGCCAGCTCGAGCCCGACCAGCTCGCCGCCGATGATCGCGATCGTTGCGCCGAACGGCATCCAATATTCGCTCGCGATGCGGATGAAGCCGGGGCGCTTGGTAAGCCCGGTCACCGCGCCGGCCTTCATCGCGGCGCGGGTCGCCCAGTCGGTCTTGTCGGCGATCGCGCCAAGGTCCTGCCCGAGCATCAGCTTGCGCATATCGTCGCCGCTATAGACGTTGGCGCGGGTCGCGCCGGGGATCGCGGGCATCGCGCGTCGCGCGCCGGTCGCCACCACCACTTCCTCGATCCCCATGTTGCGCAGCAATTCGGGCGTGGCGAGCGTGCCCAGCCGCACTTCGACCCCCTCGGCGTGCAGCTCGCGCTTGAGCCAGTCGACGATCCCCTGATTGGGCTTGTAGGCGATCGAGGCGAATTGCGCGGTGCCGCCGAGCCGCCCCGTCGCCTCGATCAAGGTCACGCGATGCCCACGCCGCGCGAGCCGCCGCGCGCTTTCCATTCCCGCCGGCCCGCCGCCGATCACCGCGACATATTTGGCTGCGTCGGTGCGCGGCAAGGTGCGTTCCAGCTCGAACCCGGTCTCGGGATTGACCGCGCATTTCACCGGCTGGCTGAAGAAGATCTGGCTGATGCAGGTGTAGCAATAGATACACGGCCGCACCGCCGCGCGCTGCCCCTCGGTCAGCTTGCGCGGCAGATGCGGGTCGGCGAGCAATTTGCGCCCCATCGTCACGAAATCGAGCTTGCCCGCGGCGATGAAGCGATCGGCATCCTCGGGCTCGATCCGGCCGGGGCAGATCACCGGGATTTCTACCCCCGCCTTGATCCGGGCCGCCGCGGCGACGAAATGATTGGGGATGTCGGTGGCATGGCCGGTCGAATAGGTCGCGCCGCGCCCCGGATGACCGTCGGCCGAGACATGGATCGCATCCGCCCCCGCCGCCTCGGCCAGCCGCGCGGTCGCCGCGGCATCCTCGACCGTGATCCCGCCGTCGATCAGGAAGTGCTGGCTGTCGAGCCGCGGCCACACCGGCACATCGCGGCCGACCGCCGCCTTCACCGCGCGAATGATCTCGCACAGCAGCCGTGCGCGATTTTCGATCGGGCCGCCATAATCGTCGTCGCGGCGGTTGGAGAGCGGCGAGAGGAAAGACGAGATCAGATAACCGTGCCCGGCATGAAGCTCGATCGCATCGACCCCGGCGCGCACCGCGCGCTCCGCGGCGCGCGCGAACATCGCCACCAGCGCGGCGATGTCGTCGGCGGTCATCACCTGAAAACGGATCTCGCCCATTGCCGCCATCGGCGCGGTGAAGATGCGATATTCGTCCTCGAGGAACCCCTCCATCATGTCGCCGCTGTCCTTGCCGACCAGCGGGATCGAGGGGGTCCACAACGGGCGCCCGGCGAGCATGTCGTTCATCGCCACCAGCCCGGCATGCTGCAGCTGCATCGCCAGCTTCGCGCCATGCGCGTGGAGCGCATCGGCGAGCGCGCGGACGCCGGGGATATGGCGCTCGTCGGAAATCGCCTCGTTGCGCCAATTGCCCGAGCCGTCGGGATAGCCGATCGACACCGATCCCATCGTGATCAACGCCGCGCCGCCCTTGGCGCGCTCGACATAATAAGCCCGCAGCCGCTCGCCGGTGATGCCATCTTCATCGGCCAGGTTCGAGCCCATCGGGGTCATGAAGATGCGGTTGCGCAGCGCCATCGCGCCGATGCGGCCGGGCGAAAGCAGGTGGCGGAATTGCCGCGACATTGATGTTCCTCTCCTTCGCGCGCGGCCGTCAGCCGAGCGCATTGTCCTTCACCGCCTGCCACGTCGCCTGCCGGCCCAGCGCGCGCTCGACCACCTGCGGGTTCACATATTCGCGCCAGCGCGTGATGCGCCCGCCGGCGAATTCGAACAGGCTGATGTAGGTGTTCGCATAAGGCGCGCCGGTCGGCAGATATTCGCTGTGCGAGCTATATTCGGCGATCAATTTGCCGGGGTCGGCCATGTCGTGGATCACCGCGATGCGATAGGCATAGGGCGTGAAGTGGCGCAGGCTTTCCTCCAGCGCATCGCGCAGCCAGCGCGCGCCGCGCTGCTCGGTCGGGAAGCCGTCCATCACCGGATAGGGCCATTCGAGCAGGATATCGTCCGCAAGGCACGCCTCGAACGCATCGAAATCCTTCGTGCCGAGCGCCCCCAGCATGCGCTCGAACAGCGCGACGTTCGCCGGATCGGTCATCCTTCGCCTCTCATTATCGTTTTTCGCGGACAGGCTATTGCGGTGCGAAGAACCGCGCCTAGTCAATTCTGATGAGATCGCGGATCGTTGCTGCGGTTAAGGTGAGACAGTCGACAGATAACGATCCGTCACCCCGGCCTTGAGCCGGGGTCCATTGTGCCTCAGGCTCAGCGGCAAGACCTTCTTGCGCCGCGCCTGCCTCCCGATGGACCCCGGCTCAAGGCCGGGGTGACGCAGCAAGGGAGAAGGATCGCCGTGGCGCTCAGGCTGGAAGATATCGAGCTGATCAAGCAGCTCAAGCACCGTTACTGCCGCTTCCTCGATACGGCGGATGCGGCGGGGCTGGCGAGCGTGCTCGCGGCCGATGTCGTGGTCGATTATGTCGGCGCGACCTATCATTTCCACGCCGAGGGCAGCGCGGAGGTGGTGCCGTTGCTCACCGCCGCATTCCACGAGGATTTCGTCGGGGTGCATACCGTCCACCAGCCCGAAATCACCGTGCATGACAGTGGGGAGACGGCCGAGGGGCGCTGGACGCTGACCGATTGGGCGGTCGATCTGCGCACCGGGATCGAGACCAGCGGGGCATGCCTCTATCGCGACGAATATCGCCGCATCGACGGCGAATGGCGGATCAGCCGCTCGGCCTATCGCCGGCTGTTCGAGAAGGTGGCGAGGCTCGATCCCTTGCCCGATTTCCCGGCGCGTTATCTCGCCGAAAAAGCCCAACGGCCGGAGATTTGACGATGAGCTATCCGCGCGAGGAAGTGGCCGCGGCGATCAGCGGCCTCCGGGACGCCTTCGTCGAGGCCGAGCGGCGCAACCAATGGTCGTGGCTGGCCGACGCATTCTACCATGAGGATTGCGTCTATATATGCCCCTATGGCGGGGCGATGCCGGTGGTGGCGAACGGCCGCGAGGAAATCCGCCGCACGCATTATGGGCGCGACATGGATGTCGGCTCGGGCTGGGAAGGGTGGAGCTTCCCGATCCTCGACTGGGCGATCGAGGGCGATCGGATCATCAGCCATTGGGTCAATCGCGGCCCCGGCCGCCGCGCCGACGGCAGCCATTACGAAACTCATGGCGTGTCGCTGATCACTTATGGCGGCGGGGGCAAGTTCAGCTACCAGATGGATTTGTTCGATATCGCGCATCAGATGCGGCTGTGCGACGAACTCGACGCGGCGGGGCTGCTCAGCCCGGCGCTGAAACGCGATTGGGTGCTGCCGATGAAGGCGCGGCTGGTCGCGATGTTGCAGCCTTAGAAACCAACCGTCACCCCGGCTCGCGGCCGGGGGTGACGGGGAGGGGGTTTCCGCTCGCCGCCGATCCGTCCTAAAGTCAGCAT
>JAFKLV010000148.1 GCA_017304125.1 Sphingomonadales bacterium | reverse complement strand
GACGCGGTTGCCGGCCCGGTCGGTGAAGCACTCATCATGACCGCGCTCGGCCTCGTCGTCGCGGTGCCGGCGGTGCCCGCCTACAACTGGCTGCAGCGTCGCAACAAGTCGAAAGAGGAAGACCTGTCGGCCTTCTCGAACGACGTGCTCGGCTACCTCGCCTCGAACGGTGCGGTGAAGCCGGCCGGCACCGGCGCTGCCAAGGCGGCCCCGGCGAAGCCCGCCACGGCGCCCGCCGGCGGTGCGACCCGCGCGTAAGATGAAAATGGAAGGCGGGGCGGCCCTTGGCGGCCACCCCGCCGACCGGCCGTCGGCCCGACCCGGCGGCAGAATGAGTAGGAAAGCCTGACATATGGCGATGAGCGTTGGTGGAGAGTCCGCCGAAACTCCGATGTCGGACATCAACACGACCCCGCTTGTGGACGTCATGCTGGTGCTCCTTATCATCTTCCTGATCGCGGTTCCGGTCGTGATTCAGACGGTGAAGCTCAAGCTTCCCAATGTTCGCTTCGATCCGACGACGACCAAGCCCGAGAACGTTTCGCTCTCGATCATGGGTGCGCCGGATGGGACGTGCAAAGTCTATTGGGGTCTGACCCCGGTGACGCATGACGAGCTGCTCAACCGCGCGGTTGAGAAGCTCAAGAAAGAGATCGCTCGGCAGGGTGGCCCGACGGCGCCCGGCCTGGAACTGCCCGAAGCGCATATCCGCGGTGACGTGAACACCCCGTGGCATTGCATCGGCGGCGCGATCTTCAACATGCAGATGGCCGGTTTCGCCAAGGTCGGCTTCATTTCCGAACCGCCGCCGGGCGAAGGCGTCGAGCGGCTGTGAGCGGAAGCGGTCAGGAGTAACACGACATGGCAATGAGTGGCGGCCGCGACGACGGCGAGCCGATGATGGAAATGAACACGACGCCGTTGATCGACGTCATGCTCGTTCTCCTCATCATGTTCATTATTACGATCCCGATCCAGACCCACGCGGTTAAGGTCGATCTGCCGCAGAATCAGCAGAATCAGCCGCCGCCCCCGGTCCTGCCGGACAAGAATGTCGTCGCGATCGACATCAACGGCACGGTGACCTGGAACGGAACCCCGGTCGATATGGTGACGCTGCGTCAGTATCTCGACGTTGCGGCGGGCATGAACCCGGAGCCGGAGCTGCACTTCCAGCCCGACCGGCAGGCCCGTTACGACACGGTTGACCGGACGCTGGCGGTGATCAAGCGTTCGCGCGTGACCAAGCTCGGCTTCATCGGCAACGAGCAATATTATCGCGATTTCTGACGGCTCCGGCCGCGCTGATCGCGACGATGGTTGAAGGGCGGCCTCTCGGGGCCGCCCTTTTTCTTTTGGGCGCTACGGTGTCGGGAAGCGGCCGGTTCGCGTGATGGTGAGATAGGCTAAGGCGTCGACGGCGAGGCGTTGGTGGGCAGACTATTCGTTGCCGAGGTCGCTGGCCGAGGGAGCGAGCGCGGGAGAGCCGCCGCCCAGGACATATTGTGGACCAGGCCCGGCATCGCCGGCGCGATCCTGAGGATTGTACAGTCCACAGGCGTCGAGCGACAGGCAGCCGCAGCCGATGCACGCATCCAGCAACGCCTGTGTCCGCTGCAGAACCGCCGCGCGCTCGCTCAGCGCCTGCTGAATCGCTTCCGCCAGGACCGCCCATTCCGCGCGGCTTGGCGCGCGATCCTGCGGCAGACACGCGAGCGCGGCCTCGATCTCGGTCAGGCTGAAACCCAGTTTCTGGACGATCAGGATGAACGAGAGCCGCCGGATGTCGGAACGGCGGAACCGCCGCTGATTACCGGACGTCCGTTCCGGCTGGATCAGGCCGCGTGCCTCGTAGAACCGGATGGCGGAAACCGTCAGCCCGGTCCGGCGCGCGAGATCGCCAATCGATAACATCGGGTTCGCCATCTGACCTGCCCCTAAAAAGCTTGACCTCAACTTAGGTAGAGGTCGTACCGACGCGCAAGAGCCGATCGACCGGCCGCCATCAAGGGGCGAAAATGACATTCAAGATTGGGCAGACAGAGAATGGCTGGGCGAATCTGCTGGCAGAAGGCCGGCTCGCTCGATTCGCATTGGTCTGCATGGGCGTCTGGCTCAGCGCCGTTGATAGTCTGGTTACCTCGACGATCATGCCCAGCGTCGGGGCCGATCTTGGCGGGTTCGCCTATTTCAGCTGGGCCACGGGCGGGTTTTTCGTGGGGGCGATCCTTGCGGGGGCGAGCGCCGGGCGGCTCTCCGAGATGTTCGGCCTGCGCACCGCGACGATGCTGGCCGGTCTGGTGATGACGGGCGGCTGCATCATGAGCGCCGCGGCGCCCAATGTCGGCCTGTTCATGGCGGGGCGCATCGTGCAGGGGCTGGGCTCCGGCTGGATCTCGGGCTTTGCGATGGTGGCGATCGCGCTGCTTTTCCCGGAACGGCATCTCGCGCGAGTGTTCGCGAGCGTCTCGGGCGTCTGGGGCGTCGCAACCTTGCTCGGGCCGGCGGTGGGCGGCCTGGCGCTGGAGGCCGGCGACTGGCGCGGTGTCTTCTGGCTGTTTGCGGCGCAAGCGCTTGGGTTCAGCGTGGCCGCACCCTTTCTGCTCAAGGGCTCCGGTTCGAGTTCGGAGGCCGCGCCGGGCATCCCGTGGATGCAGCTGTTCATTCTAGGCCTTGGCGTGACCATCATTGCGGTCGCCAATCTGGTGCCGACCGCGCTGCTGTCGTTTGGCCTCGTTTTTGCCGGCCTCGCGGTCCTTGCGGGCGTGCTGTGGCTGGATGCTCGCGTGAAGGTGCGACTGTTGCCACATAGAGCCGGTGATGTCGCGACCACGGTCGGCGCCGGCTATGCGGCGATGTTCTGGCTGACGGCGGCCTCGATGGGGTTTGCGATCTATGCCCCGCCTATCCTGCAGATCCTGCGGGGGTTCAGTCCGCTCCGGGCCGGTTATGTGATCGGGGTCGAGTCGATTGCCTGGACGTTGAGCGCGTTGGCCGTGGCGCATGTAAGCGGCAGGTGGGACGCCTGGTGGATACGCTGGGGGGCACTGATGCTGATCGCGAGCCTGGGCATCTTGCCGCTAACGCTGGCCGACGGGGGGCTTGGCTGGGTATTGCTGGGCGGCGCGCTGATGGGCGCGGCGTTCGGCTTTTCCTGGAGCTTCATCAGCCGGCGTGTGCTGGGGGCGTTGAGCGAGGAGGATCGGGCCATTGGCTCCGCCGCAATCACCACCCTCCGTCAGACCGGCTCTGCCGTGGGGGCGGCGATCGCCGGCGCCGCGGCAAATCTCGCGGGTTTCTCGCACGGCATGACCGCGGAGAGCGCGCGGGCGACCTCGGTGTGGGTCTTTGTCAGCGTGATTCCATTGGCGCTGATTGGGACCTGGGCGGCGTATCGGTTAACCCGCGTCGGCGTGAACCCGGCGCCGGGTGAAGCGGCCGCCTAAAGCGTGCGCGCCAGCGGCAGAATATGATCGCGGGCGAGCGGGGCCAGCGGCATTGCCGCCGCTTCGAGGTGATCGACCCAGACCGCTTCTTCGATCTCCGCTCGCGTTTGTGGTGCGTGCCGGACGCGCACATGGAAGATCTCGGCTTCGACGATATGATCGGGCTCGTTGGCGGCGGGGGCGGAGAAGCGGCCGAGGTGTCGCACTTCCTCGCCCGGGAGCGACAGGCCGATTTCCTCTTCGAGTTCGCGCAGCAATGCGCGGAGCGGGGTTTCGCCGTCCTCGATCTTGCCGCCGGCGAGCATGAAACATCGCGCCCCGGCTTTCCGGACGAGCAGCAACCGCCCCGCGCCGTCGTCGATCAATGCGGCGGCGATGCGGATCGTGGCGGTGGGGCGCGCCTCATTCATGTTGTGGGGGTTTGTGTCGACGGAATCGTCCCTTTGGCGTGTGCAGCCCGCCTCGGATGAGGGTTGACCTCTCGCCGCCCAAGATATTCGATGAGGGCGATAGCTTCGGCCGGAGGCGCTTGTTCGACCCGGCGATATTCCCGTCCGTCGGTCGTTCGCCTCATCAACCCAAGATCGCACATTGTGCGCCTGATGATCGCGTGATCGCCGAACTGGTGAAGCGTGCCCAGTAAGGCGTTGATCGAAGGCTCGTCGAACACCTCGCCGCGCGGGAGCCGCGACCAGATCGCCCACAGGCAGAGGTTCTGAAGTGACGTGCGCGCCGGCCAGCTTGCCAGATGCCCTTCGGCGTCGAAGTAGCGGGCAGCACGAATTACGGCAGCTTCGTCCGTTCGGGCACGGGCCTTCGTCGGATCGGATTCAGCCACGATCCGGGACGAGGCACCCGCGCGGAGATGCTGGAAGTTGCGGTGCCCGGCGGCGCGCGCCAGCATGTTCAGCATTTCGACATGGGTCGGCGACGTGCTCCGGGCTGCCAGTTGCGCGCGCAAGGATTTGGCAAGAGCCGAAACGTCGTTCGTCGTGAAGGGGATCAATTCTCTCGGCACGATCATTCTCCGAGCGCCACCCCGAACGGGGGGTCGATGGCCACCGGCTTTCGACAAGGCGCGAGAACGATGACATGCATCGACCGTGCGAGCAGGTTTAGCTCCCCTCGCGGGGCGGTGACGCCTGGGTGACTGCCGACCCTTCGCAACGCCATAGCATGGCTTGTGGACACAGCAAAATGGCGCGGTTCAGGCTGTGGCTAAGCTCGCGGCGGGGGATGCCCGCCCTCACAGCCGCGGCAACGTCACCCCTTGCTGCCCCATATATTTGCCGGCGCGGTCGGCGTAGCTGATCTCGCACGGCTCGTTGCCCTGCAGGAACAGGAACTGGCACGCGCCCTCATTGGCGTAGATTTTCGCCGGCAGCGGGGTGGTGTTGGAAAATTCCAGCGTGACATGCCCCTCCCAGCCCGGCTCGAGCGGGGTGACGTTCACGATGATGCCGCAGCGCGCATAGGTCGATTTGCCGAGGCAGATCACCAGCACGTCGCGCGGCACGCGGAAATATTCCACTGTCCGGGCGAGCGCGAAGCTGTTCGGCGGGATGATGCACACATCGGTCTTGCGATCGACGAAGCTGTTCGCCGCGAAATCCTTCGGATCGACCACCGCATTGTCGACATTGGTGAAAATCTTGAACTCGTCGGCGACGCGCGCGTCATAGCCATAAGAGGACAGGCCGTAGCTGATGCAGCCGTCGCGGCGCTGCGCCTCGACGAACGGCTCGATCATGCGGTCGGCGATCGCGCGGTCGCGAATCCAGCGGTCGGACAGGATGGACATAGGTGGCGTTACCTCTCTTTGGTCCGCTTTCGCCGACCGCCGCCGCGCTGGCAAGCGGGCAGCGGAGAAGGCCCGAAATTCGCGGATAATGCGGCGCCGCTCCGTGCTTGACGTAGCGCGCTGCGCCGCGCAACGCAGTCGTGGTTTTTGCACAATGGGGGAGGACGCGGGTGAGCTTCACGCTGGACGGAAGGGTCGCGCTGATCACCGGGGCGTCTTCGGGCTTTGGCGCGCATTTCGCGCGGCTCTATGTCGCGGCGGGCGCGAAGGTCGTGCTCGGCGCGCGGCGCGTCGACCGGATCGAGGCGCTGGCGGCGGAGCTCGGCGCGGCCGCGCTGGCGGTGCCGCTCGATGTTGCCGAC
>JAFKLV010000147.1 GCA_017304125.1 Sphingomonadales bacterium | reverse complement strand
AAAGCCGGATAATCAGGTAATCACGTCAGGCTCAGCGCGGCCGGTATGCCGCGCAATGCCCGCGATCGCATCGGCCGCTGCGACCAGATCGGCGAGCATCGCCCCGGTCTCCGCCGCAAGATCGCCCGCCGGGGGCTCGTAGCGCTCGAGATAGACGCGCAAGGTCGCCCCGCTGGTGCCGGTGCCCGACAGGCGGAAGACCACGCGGCTGCCGCCCTCGAACAGCACCCGCACGCCCTGATGCGCGCTGACCGACGCATCGGTCGGATCGCGATAGGCGAAATCGTCGGCTTCCGCGACGGTCAGCGGGCCGAAGGCGCGCCCCGGCAGCGCCGCGAGCGCGCCGCGCAAGTCGCGCATCAGCGCATCGGCGGCGGCGCTGTCGACGCCTTCATAATCGTGCCGCGCATAATAATTGCGGCCGAAGCGCGCCCAGTGATCGCGCGCGATGTCCTGCACCGAGCGGCCGGTCGCGGCGAGGATGTTGAGCCACAACAACACCGCCCAGAGCCCGTCCTTCTCGCGGACATGATCCGATCCGGTGCCGGCGCTTTCCTCGCCGCAGATCGTCGCCATCCCGGCGTCGAGCAGATTGCCGAAGAATTTCCACCCGGTCGGGGTTTCGAACGCGGGAATGCCGAGCGCGGCGGCGACGCGATCGGCCGCGGCGCTGGTCGGCATCGAGCGCGCGATACCCTTCAATCCGGCGGCATAGCCCGGCGCGCGATGCGCATTGGCGGCGAGCATCGCCAGACTGTCCGACGGGGTGATGAAGATCCCGCGCCCGATGATCAGGTTGCGATCGCCGTCGCCGTCCGAGGCGGCGCCGAAATCGGGCGCGTCGGGGGCCATCATCGCGTCATAGAGCGCGCGGGCGTGAACCAGATTGGGGTCGGGATGATGCCCGCCGAAATCCTCCAGCGGCTCGCCGTTGCGCACCGTGCCGGGGGCGAAGCCGAGCCGGCGTTCGAGGATCTCGACCGCATAGGGGCCGGTCACCGCGCTCATCGCGTCGAATGCCATCGTCAAGCCGGCGGCGCGGATCGCGGGAAAATCGAACAGCCGCTCCATCAGCGCGGCATAATCGGCGACCGGATCGACCACCTCGACCGCCATCCCCGCCACGTCGGACGTGCCGGGCGTGTCGATATCGACCTCCGCGACCGTCGCGATGCGATAGCGGTCGAGCGCGGTGCTGCGACGGAAGATCGCGTCGGTGATCGCCTCGGGCGCGGGGCCGCCGTTGGCGATATTATATTTGATCCCGAAATCCTCGTCGGGGCCGCCGGGATTGTGGCTCGCCGACAGGATCAGCCCGCCGATCGCGCCGCGCTGGCGGATCAAATTCGACGCCGCCGGGGTCGAGAGGATGCCCCCCTGCCCCACCACGACGCGCGCGAAGCCATTGGCGGCGGCCATGCGGATCGCCTTGCCGATCACCTCCCGGTTGAGGAAGCGGCCGTCGCCGCCGATCACCAGCGTCGCGCCGGCCTTGCCCTCGACCACGTCGAACACCGACTGGATGAAATTTTCGGCATAATGCGGCTGCTGGAACACCCGCACCTTCTTGCGCAGCCCGGACGTGCCCGGCTTCTGATCGGGATAAGGGACGCTCGCGACGGTTTCGATCATTCGGTGATTACGCTCCCGGCATCGTCATGCCAGCGCAGGCTGGCATCTCGGGCGGCACACGACACGAGTGTTGTCCGCGGCACAAGACCCCAGCTTTCGCTGGGGTGACGGTTATGGTTGGAATGACAAGGAAATGAGGCTCACCAGAGGGTGAAGCCACCGTCGACGACGATCGCTTGCCCGGTAACGAACCCCGATTGCGGCGACAGCAGCCACAGCACCGTATCGGCGATATCCTGCGGCTGGCCGAGCTGCCCCATCGGGGTCATCTGCGCTAATTGTTCCATATCGCGCTGATTGTCGGGATGGCTGGTGATCGCGGTATTGCCGATCCCGCCGGGGCACACCGCGTTCACGCGAATGCCGGCCCGCGCATAATCGATCGCGACCGATTTGGTCAGCCCGACCACCCCGGTCTTGGACGCCGAATAAGCCGACAGCCCCGGCCCGCTGACCACCCCCATGATCGAGGCGGTATTGACGATCGTCCCCCCGCCCTGCGCCAGCATCTGCGCGCATTCGTGCTTCAGGCACAGCCACACGCCCTTGAGGTTGATCGCGATCGTGCGATCCCAATCCTCCTCGGCCATCTCGACGATCGGGGCGCCGCGCGGCGCGATGCCGGCATTGTTGAAGGCGCAATCGAGCCGACCATGTGCATCGACCGCGGTCTTGACGATCCGCGCCACGTCATCGTTCAGGGCGATATCGCCGGCCACGAACATCGCGCGTCCGCCGGCCGCCTCGACCGCATGCGCGCTTTCCTCGCCCGCCGCCTTGGCGACATCGGCGAGCACCACGCTCGCCCCTGCCGCCGCCAATGCCAGCGCGGTTTGCCGGCCGATCCCCGTCGCCGCGCCGGTGACCAGCGCGACCTTGCCCTCGAAACCCTGTGTCATCCGCTCGCCTTCCTGAGAAACCGGGGGGAACAGGATCAGACCGTGAAGCTTTCCCCGCAGCCGCACGACCCCTTGGCATTGGGGTTGTTGAACACGAAGCCGGCGGTGAAGTCATCCTCCACCCAGTCCATCGTCGAGCCGACCAGATAGAGGATCGACCCGCCATCGACAAAGAGCGTCCCGCCCGGGGTCTCGATCTTCTCGTCGAACGGCTTGGCCTCGGTGACGTAATCGACCGAATAAGCGAGGCCGGAGCAGCCGCGCCGCGGCGTCGACAGCTTGACCCCGATCGCCCCTTCGGGCGCCTTGGCCATCAGCGCTGCGATGCGCGCCTCGGCGGTGGGGGTGAGGATCAGCGCGGCGGGGCGGGCGCGGGTCTTGACCTCGGTCATGTCACAGCATCCCCAGTTCGAGCCGCGCCTCGTCCGACATCTTGGCTGGATCCCACGGCGGATCCCACACGAGGTTCACATCGACGATCGCGATCCCCGGCACCGCGCCGACGCGCAATTCGACCTCGCCCGGCATCGATTCGGCCACCGGGCAATGCGGCGTGGTGAGCGTCATCATCACCGCGCAATGCCCGGCATCGCTCACCTCGACGCCGTAGATCAGCCCGAGATCATAGATATTGACCGGGATTTCCGGGTCGTAAATCTCCTTGAGCGCCTCGATCACCGCCTCGTACAGCGCGCCGCCGGGCTCGCCCGCCGCGCCGCCCGTCGGCTGCTGCGCGAGGAACCCCGCGAGATAATCGCGTTTGCGCGCGAAGGTCTCCGCCGCCGTATCGGCAGCATCCTCCACCCGCGCACGGGGCGGCGTGGTCACCGCGTCCACTTCCTCGATGCGGATCGGGTCGTTCATCCGAAAATCCTCGTCACTCGCTCGATACCTTTGACCAAAGCGTCGATATCCGCCGCCCGGTTGTACACGCCGAAGCTCGCCCGCGCGGTCGCCTCGACGCCCAGCGTCTCCATCAGCGGCTGCGCGCAATGATGGCCGGCGCGGATCGCCACCCCGGCCTCATCCAATATGGTGCCGACATCGTGCGGATGCACCCCGTCGATCGCAAAGGAGACGATCCCCGCCGCATCCGCCGGGCCGAACAGCCGCACCGAATTGATCCGCCCGAGCCGCTCGCGCGCATCGGCGACCAAAGCGGTCTCGTGGGCGTGGATGCGATCGAGCCCGATGCTTTCGACATAATCGATCGCGGCATGCAGCCCGACGACGCCGACGATATGCGGCGTCCCCGCCTCGAACCGCGTCGGCGGCGGGGCATAGGTCGTCCTGGCGAAAGTGACGCGATCGATCATCGACCCGCCGCCCTGATAGGGCGGCATCGCCTCGAGCAGTTCGGCGCGCGCCCACAGCACCCCGATGCCGGTCGGGCCGTAGAGCTTATGCCCCGAAAAGACGTAGAAATCGCAATCGAGCGCGGCGACATCGACCGCCATGCGCGGCACCGCCTGACAGCCGTCGACCAGCAATTTCGCGCCGACCGCATGCGCCAGATCGGCCGCGCGCCGCACGTCGAGCACCGAGCCGAGCACGTTCGAGACATGCGCCAGCGCGACGAGCTTATGCTCGGGCCGCAGCATCGCCGCCATCGCGTCGAGATCGATGCGCTGATCGGCGGTCAGCGGCACCACGTCGATCGCGGCGCCGACACGCTCGGCGACGAGCTGCCACGGCACGATATTGGAATGATGTTCGAGCTGGCTCAGCAGGATGCGATCGCCGGCCTTGAGCTGCGTCCCCGCCCAGCTCTGCGCGACGAGGTTGATCCCCTCGGTCGCGCCGCGCACGAAGACGCATTCGTTTTCCTGCGCGCCGATGAACGCCGCGATCCGCCGCCGCGCCGCCTCATAGGCAAGCGTCATATTGGCCGAGCGCTCATAGACCCCGCGATGCACCGTCGCGTAATCCGCGCCATAGGCCCGCGCGATCGCATCGACCACGACACGCGGCTTCTGCGCGGTAGCGGCGGTATCGAGATAGGCCCAGCCGGCCGGAATCGCCGGGAAATCGGCCAGCGCGTCGAGCGCCTGTTCGGCGGCGGTGACGGTCACAGCGCCGCCTCCAGCCACGCATCGGCATCCGCCTCGAACGCGTCGCGCACCGTCTCATGCCCGATCCGGTCGAGCGCATCGGCGACGAAGGCGTGGGTCAGCAAGGCCTCGGCGCGCGCCGGCGGGATGCCGCGGCTTTCGAGGTAGAACAGCGCCCGCGCATCGAGCTCGCCGACCGTCGCGCCATGCGCGCATTTCACGTCGTCGGCGAAAATCTCCAGCTCGGGCTTGAGATTGATCGTCGCGGTGCGATCGAGCAGCAGCCCGCGCAGGCTCTGCTCACCGTCGGTCTTCTGCGCGTGGCGCGCCACTTCGACCCGCGCCGCGAGGCTGGCCTGCGAACGATCGGCGGCGACCGCGCGCCACACCTGCCGGCTGGTGCCGTTGGGCGCGGCGTGGCGGACCGAGACCGCGCATTCCTGGCGCTGCTCGTCGCGGGTCAGCAGGCCGCCGCCATAATCGACGAACGCGCCCTCGCCGGCGAGCGTCAGCGCCGCGTCGATCCGGCTGCCCTGCCCGCCCGCGCCGAGGAAGATCGTGACGAGGCTCGCCGCCGCGCCGATCGTCGCTTCCTCACGCAACGAGACGAACCCCGCGGGCTGGAGCAACCGCACCGAGCGCATCAGCCGCGCGCCGGTGCCGAGCGACACGCGGGTGAAGCAATTCGCCCAGCCCGCGCCGACGAAGGTTTCGACCACCTCGGCCACCGCATCGTCGGCAAGGACGATCTCGGCCGGCAAATGGCTCTCGCCCGCCGTGGCGATATGGATGATCTGCACCGGGTCCGCCGCCGCCGCGGCATCGAGCCGCAGCGACCAGCCGTGCCCCGCGGCACGCCGGCCGAGCGGATGCACGCCCGCGTCGAGCGCGACCAGCGTCACGCGATCGAGCGTGCTGCGCGCGGCGTCGAGCACGCCGTCGACGAACAGCAGCCGCGCGCCCGGCAGGTCGAGGACATCCGCCTCAGGCCGCGCGACCGGCGCCAGCGCCGCCGCGGCGGCCAGCCC
>JAFKLV010000146.1 GCA_017304125.1 Sphingomonadales bacterium | reverse complement strand
GGCCAGCGCACCGACCGGCGCACCCGGCACCAGCATGACCTTGGCAGCGAGCAAGGCGCGGTCGATCGAAATCACATCCGACGGCTCGGACAGCGCCGACACGTCGTCCTCATCATCCGTCGTGCCGAAATCGCGCAGTTCAAGCGGGATCGCCGCCAGTGTCAGCGCGGCTTCACGCGACAGCGTTTCGGCGCCCGGGGGCGGCGGCGGGGCATCGTCGAGGAAGGTGTGGGTTTCAGGCTGCGACTGCGGCTGCGGATCAGAATCCGCCGTCGTGCGCGTCGACAGCAGCGAGGCCCCGCGCCGGACACGGAATTGCGCATCGAAATCGTAGATTTGCGCGGCGCGCTCGATCAGCGATTCGTCGCGCGGCGTGCCATCGCGGGAGACCGGAGATTCGCTCATGCCGCCAGCCCCCGTTGCACCATCTCCACCGCTAGCAGGATGACATAGCTTGCCACCAGCCCCGCCGCGCCGCCCGCGAGCCATTTGAGCTTGCGCGCGCGATCCTCAGCCTGGGTGCGGGTGACCATTTCGCCGATCGAGCCGATCACCGGCATCCCCGATGCCTTCTCCAACCGCCGCGCGGTCGGGAAGGTCGCCTGCACCTGCCCCAGCGCGAATGCCGCGCCGAGCCCGGCGAGCAGCCCCGCGGCGAGCACGCCGGTGAGCAGCATCGGGCGGTTGGGCGCGGTCGGGGTGCGCGGGCTGGTCGGGGGATCGATCACGCTGAACTTCACCGCATCGGTCTGGCTCTGCGCCTGACTGTGCAGCGCGACCTGTTCGCGCTGGGCGAGCAACTGATCATATTGGTTCTTGAGCACGTCGTAATTGCGATCGATCCCGCCCTGCTCGGCCGCGACCGCCGGGTCCTGCGCCAGCTTGGCGTTGAGCGTATCGAGATCGGACTGCAGCTGGCGTTTGCGCGCCAGAAGCGCGGTCACCGCGCCTTGCCGGTCGGCGCGCATCGAGGCGAGCGAGAGATAAGCGGGATTGTCCGCCCCCGCGACGCCCGCCGCCGCCGGCTCATGCTTCACATCGGCCTGCGCCTGCGCGAGCTGCGCCTTGAGCGCGACGACATCGGGGTGTGCTTCGGTATAGCCGCGCGCCCGCGCATCGGCGAGCTGGCCCTGGATCGCCGCCAGCCGCGCGCGTGCCGGCCCCATCCCGGGCGTCGGGCCGATGCCGGGGACCGAGCGCGGGGTGCCCGCCATCTGGCCGTTGAGCGCCGAGAGATTGGCCTGCGCCGCGGCGAGATCGCCATCGACCTGGCTCATCTGCGCGCGCGCCGCGCCGATCCGGTCGCTGACTGATCCGGTGCCGGGCAGCGAGCCGAGATAATGGTTCTGGAAATCCGCCCGCTTGGCCTCGGCATCCTGCAGCTTGGCGCCGAGCGACTGGAGCTGCGAATCAAGGAATTGAAGGGTTTGCGCGCTCTGGCTGCGATCGTCCGAGAGGTTCTGCTGGACGAACAGGTCGATCACCTTCTGTGCGATCTGCTGCGCCAGCCGCGGCGACGAGGAGGCGACCGCAATCTCGTACAGATTGTCCTGCTGCGCGGTGATCTTGATCGCATTCTGCAACCCGGCGGCGCGATCGGCGATCGCCCGGTCGGTGGTCGCACCGCGCGCCAGATCGGTGCCGCGCACCACCTTCTCCAGATTGACCGCGGAGGTCAGCGTCTGGCGCACCGTGTCGATATCGCGCACCTGATCGCCGATCGTCGCGCCATTGGCGCTGGCCGGCAGCACCTGACGCATCTGGACGAAGACGCGCGCATGGCTCTCATAGCGGCTCGGGATCTGGCTGACGAACAGCCAGCCGAGGATGCACACGCCCCACGCCACCGCCAATGCGATCCAGCGGCGCGTCCACATCATGTGGACGGCGATCCTGATTTCGTCGAACAGCCCCGTCACGCCGCCGGCCTCAGAACATGCTTTCCGGGATGATGATCACGTCACCCGGCTCGAGCTTGACGTTGGCGGAAGGGTCGCCGCTCTTGAGCAGGCGATTGATCTTGAGCTGATATTCGTGCTGCTTCCCGGTCGCGCGATCGTAACGGATCAGCCGCGCGCGATTGCCCGCGGCATATTGCGACAGCCCGCCGACCGCGATCATCGCGTCGAGCAGCGTCATGTTCGCGCGATACGGCAGCGAGGCGGGCTTTTCGGTCGCGCCGACGATCCGCACCTGCTGGCTGTAGGTGCCGGAGAAATTCTCCACGATCACCGAGACGATCGGGTCCTTGATATATTCGCCCAGCGCCGCCTTCATATCGTCGGCGAGCTTGGCCGGGGTCTTGCCGACCGCGGGCATGTCGTTGACCAGCGGGGTGGTGATGCGGCCGTCGGGGCGCACCTGCACCTTCGCCGACAGTTCGGGGTTGCGCCACACGAAGATCTGGAGGGAGTCGAGCGGGCCGATGACATATTGCTCGCCCGGCTGCTCGGCCTTGGCGACGAACGCCGCCGGCGGCAGCGCGGCGGGACGTGCGCCGCTCCCCGTGCCGCCGCCACATCCCGCAAGCATCATCGATGCCAGCGCGAGCGCCATCAGCCCACGGGAACCACTGCCAAAACGCATAGTCAAACCCCTTGCCGCATACCCCCGGACGGAACCCCTCCCCCCCGATCCGGTACACTTTGCCTTTTGCGCTATGCGGTTAAGAGGTGAATATAGCGTTTAAGAAAAGCCAACCATAAGCTCCGCCGCGGGCGGATGGCCGAGGAATGCCGCGGGGCTGGCGCTGGCGCCATAGGCCCCGGCAAGGAAGATCGCGATGACGTCACCCGACGCGGCGGGCGGCAGCGCGACCCGGTCGCCGAGCCGATCGAGCGGGGTGCAGAGGCAGCCGACCACCGACACCGCCTCGCTCGCCGCCTCGCCCATGCGATGCGCCACCGCGAGCGGATAGTTGCGCCGCACCACCGTGCCGAAATTGCCGCTGGCGGCGAGCTGGTGGTGCAACCCGCCGTCGACGACGAGGAAGGTTTCGCCGCGGCTCTCCTTCCGATCGACCACCCGGGTGAGATAGACCCCCGCCTCGGCGACCAGCCAGCGCCCCAGCTCGATCGCGAAGCGCGCGTCGCCGAGGATCGCCGCGCGCGTCGCCAGCCCCTCGGCCAGCGCCGCGCCGATCCGCTCGACATCCACCGCAACGTCACCCGCGAAATAGGGCACGCCGAACCCGCCGCCGAGATTGACCAGCGGCGGCGCGGCGCCCGCCTCCTCGGCCAGCCGGGCGGCCAGCGCCAGCGTCGCCGCCTGCGTCTCGATGATCGCCGCAACATCCAGCGCCTGCGACCCGGCGAAGATATGGAAGCCGCGCCAATCCGCCCCGCCCGCGACGATCAGCCGCACCAGCGCGGCGGCCTGCTCCGCGTCGACCCCGAACGGCGACGGGCGGCCGCCCATCTTCATCCCCGAACCCTTGAGTTCGAGATCGGGATTGACCCGCACCGCCAGCCGCGGCGCGCGCCCCAGCCGCTCGCCGATCGCCAGCGCGCGGCGCGCTTCATTGGCGGATTCGACGTTGAGCGTCGCCCCGGCGGCGATCGCCGCTTCCAGCTCGGCATCGCGCTTGCCGGGGCCGGCGAAACTGATGCTTTCGGCCGGCTTGGCGGTGAGCGCCAGTGCCAGTTCGCCCGCCGAAGCGACGTCGATTCCGTCGACCATCGGCGCGACCGCCTTCAGCAACGGCGCGAACGGGTTTGCCTTCATCGCATAATGCAAATCGATCCCCGGCAGCGCCGCGCGAAACCGCGCCACCCGCGTGGCAACGACCGCCGGATCATAGGCGAAGCACGGTGATCCGCCCTCCGCCACCAGATCGCGTGCACTACGGCCACCGATCGTCAGCATCCCGTGCTGCCCGGCAAATTCGGGCGGGATCGGCCCCATCGGCTTCATGGCGTCACCTCCGCGCGGATCCGGGCACGATCGAGTTTGCCGTTCGGGTTGCGCGGCAGATCGTCGCGCCACTCGATCCGCGCCGGTTGCATGAAATTGGGCAGATCGCGCTTCAATCGCTCGCGCAGCGCAGCCTCCGCGCCGGCATCACCGCGCAGGATGAGGACGATCGCCTGCCCGAGCCGCGCATCGGGAACCCCCACCGCCACCGCCTCGGCCGCTTCCCCGCCCGCGACCGCGGCTTCCTCCAGCTCGGCGGGGCTGATGCGATTGCCCGCGCTCTTGATCATCTCATCATCGCGCCCGACGAAGCGGAGCAGCCCCGCGGCATCCGCCACCGCATTGTCGCCCGACCACACCGCCATCCCGTCGTAGCGCGAAAAAGCCGGAGCGGGACGGAAGCGGTGCGCAGTGCGCTCGGCATCGCGCCAATAGCCCTGCGCGACGAGCGGCCCGGTATGAACCAGTTCGCCCGGCTCATCCGCCGCCGCTTGCGTTCCGTCGGGGCGAACCACCAGCACCTCGGCATGCGGGATCGCGCGCCCGATCGACTCCGGGTAACGATCGACCAAAGCCGGATCGAGGAAGGTCGAGCGAAACGCCTCGGTCAATCCGTACATCGGATAGACGCGCGCATTCGGGAATTTGGCGCGCAGCCCGGTAACCAGCCGCGCCGTCAGCGCCCCGCCCGAATTGGTCAGCCGCCTGAGCCGCGCGGCGGTCTCCGCCGGCCAGTCCGTTTCGAGCAATTGCACCCACAAGGGCGGCACCCCGGCGAGCGTCGTCGCCTCGACACGTTCGACCGCCTTCACCACATCGCGCGCGGTGAGATAGTCGAGCGGTGCTACCGCCGCGCCCGCCGCCCACGTCGAAAGCAACTGGCTCTGGCCGTAATCGAAGCTTAGCGGCAACACCCCGAGCACGCGATCTTCCGGCGTAATCTCAAGATAATGCGCGACCGAGTTCGCACCGAGCCACAAATTGGCGTGGCTCAGCATCACCCCCTTCGGCCGCCCGGTCGACCCCGAGGTGTAGAGGATTGCCGCCAGCGCCTGCGGATCGGCGGCGGCGCGCGGCAATGCATCGCCCTCCCCGGCGGCCTCCGCCAGCACCACCTGCGCGGGCAGATCATCCGGCGCAAGGGTCGCGGCACGCGCCGGCTGGGTCAGCAACAGTCGGGCGCCGCTATCGGCCATGATATGCGCGACCTGCGCGCGCTTGAGCAGCGGGTTGACCGGCACATGCACCAGCCCCGCGCGCGGCGCAGCGAGCGGCATCAGGCAGGCGGTGCGCGTCTTGGGGAGCCAGCTCGCCACCCGATCGCCCGGCGCAAAGCCGAATCCGGCGAGCCAGCCCGCCAGCCGCGCGACGGCTTCCTCCACGTCGCGATAGGACAGCGTTTCCCCGCGCTCGATCAGCGCCGGCGCGTCGGGCGCACCGGCAAGGACATGATCGATCGGCTGCGGGACGGGATCGAGCGGCACCATCTGTCTTCCATGGCCGAACCCGTTGGAGATTTCATCCCCCACTCTATCGTCACCCCGGCTCAAGGCCGGGGTGACGGGAATTGCGGTGAACGAACCGGTGAACATCAACCAGCCATAGAGCGATCACGGCATTGCCCTGATCGATTTTGGACCTTAACGGCCTGTCGATCGGGGAAGGGATGGCATGACGCGGGAAAGACACGACGACATCGAACAGG
>JAFKLV010000145.1 GCA_017304125.1 Sphingomonadales bacterium | reverse complement strand
GGCAAGCTCATCGGCATGTGCCTCGATGATATCGGCGGCCTTGCCCAGCGCAGCCTTGCGCTCGGCGATCGGGGTCGTCTTCCACGTTTCGAATGCGCGCGTTGCCGCCGCCCCCGCGCGATCGAGATCCTCCGCGCTTGCATCGGGCGCCTCGGCGAACACCTCCCCCGTGGCGGGATTGCGCACCGGCAAGGTGCGCGCGGCCGGCGCGGCGGCGCCATCGATCGTCATCTGGAACGGTTCAGCCACGCTCGCCATACGACTCTCCTGTATACGGCATTCTCGCCGCTTGCTTCTCCTAATCTAATGTCATTAGATAATGGGGCTGGCAAGCCTTTTAGGAGATGGATGTGGCACAGGATGACATGCTGACCGGCGGATGCAATTGCCGTGCGGTGCGTTACACGCTTTCGGCACCCCCACTCGCGGTCGTCGCGTGCCATTGCACGTCATGCCGCCGGCAATCGGGCGCGACCTATTCGGTCAACCTGCTCGTGCGCGCCGAGGCGATGACGGTCGAGGGCCGCCTGACGCGCTGGATGGACCCCGACACCGAAAGCGGGCAGCCGGTGGCGCGCGAATTTTGCGGAACATGCGGCTCGCCGATCCGCTCGCTTCCCGCGACCCTACCGCAATTCGTCGTGGTCAAGGCGGGGACGCTGGATCAGGCGGACCGGTTCGCGCCGGCAATGCATATCTGGACCAGCTCGAAACTGTCGTGGGTGACCGTGCCGGCGGGCGTCCCCGCCCATGCCAAGGGCGGGGGATGAGGCGCCTATCGCCGCGACGACATCGAAAACGGCCGCGCAGCCCGGGCGCTTCCCCAGGTCTTGTTGGGAATTGCGCTCATCGAAAAGCGCAATTCGCCCCCGGCGCGTAGCTCCTCATCGCGAATATAGCTGCGATCGAGCGCGACGCCGTTCAGCGTGACGCGCGCGACATAGCGGTTCGCGGCGGACAGGCCGTCGGCGATGACGGTGAAGCGCTTGCCGCCGGGCAGGTTGAGCATGGCGCGATCGACGAACGGCCGGCCGATGACATATTCGTTCGATCCCGGCGCGACCGGATAGAAACCGAGCGCGGTGAACACCAGCCACGCGGACATCTGGCCGAGATCGTCATTGCCGGCAAGGCCATCGGGCGCCGGCTTATATTGCGACGCCATGATCTGCGCGAGCCGCTCCTGCGTGCGCCACGGCGCACCCGCGTAATTATAGAGATAAGCGACGTGGTGGCTGGGCTCGTTGCCATGGATATATTGGCCGATCAGCCCGGCGATATCCTCTGCATGGCTGTAGTCGAGCTTGGAATTGTCATAGTCGAACATCGCGTCGAGCTTGGCGATCGTTCTGGCATCGCCGCCGAGCAGCGCGATCAGCCCGGCCTGATCCTGCGGCATGAACCAGCTATATTGCCAGGCATTACCCTCGGTATAATCCGAACCGTAATTGATCGCGGTGGGATCGAACGGCGTGCGGAACGCCCCCGACGACAGCCGCGCGCGCACCCAGCCGGTGCTGGCGTCGAAGCTGTTGCGCCAATTGCCGGCGCGGCGCTCGAAACGATCGGCGATCTCGCTTCGCCCCATCGCCCGCGCCATCCGCGCGATCGTCCAGTCGTCAAAGGCAGATTCGACCGTCTTGGACGCCGCCTCCGGCTCCTTGTCGATCGCGACATAGCCGCGCGCGATATAATCGCCGGGGCCGCCATAAGGCGCATAATCGGCGCTCGCGACCATCGCGTCGAGCGCCGCATCGGCATCGAACCCGCGTATGCCCTTCAGATAGGCATCGGCGATCACCGGCGCGGCGTGATAGCCGATCATCGTCCAGGTCTCGCGCCCGGCGAACTCCCACACCGGCAGGATGCCATAAGGGCTGTGCTGGCGGCTTTCGCCGAGCGAGCGGACGACATCCGTGGTGGTTTGCGCCGGCTGCACCAGCGTCAGCAGCGGATGTTCGGCGCGGAACGTATCCCACAGCGAGAAGGTCGAGCGGAAGGTGAAGCCCTGCGCGACATGGACCTGATCGTCCGGCCCGCGATAGCGGCCATCGGCATCGCTCCACACGCTCGGCGCGAGCAAGGCGTGATAAAGCGCGGTATAGACATTGGTGCGCATCGGCGCGGGCGCCTCGACCTCAAGCGCGCCCAGCGCCTGCGTCCAGGCGTGCGCGGTCGCGGCGCGGGTGGCGTCGAACCCGCCCGGCTCGGCATCGAGATTGGCGACCGCCCCCGCCTCATCCACCCCGGACAGCGCCACGCGGACTTCGAGCGGCGTGCTCAGCCGGCCGAAATCGAGCCGCGCCTCCAGCGCGCGGCCGAGCTTTTCCGCCACCGCGTCGCTGCCCCGGCCCGGCCCCTGAAAGCCCTTGTAGGCGACCGCCGTATCGCGATCGACGAAGCCGTGGCCGGTCAGCGGCGCCGAGAAGCGCATCGCGAAATAGAGTTTGCGCCCCGGCGCCCAGCCGCGCGTCTCGCGAAAACCGGTCAGCGTGCCATCCGGGCGCACGTGCAGCCCCGACCACAGGATCTTGCCCGGATAATTGTAGAGCGAGCTGCGCAGGTCGATCAGCAGATGCGCCGCCTGACCCGCCGGGAAGGTATAGCGATGCACGCCGATGCGCGTTCCCGCGGTCAGCTCGGCGCGGATGCCGTGATCGGCGAGCGTCACCGCATAATAGCCGGGCCGCGCCACTTCGGAGGCATGATCGAAGCGCGATCGATAGCCCGATCCCGGCTGTTTCGGGTCGCCTGGATCGAGCCGCACCTCCGCGCCCGCCTGCGGCATCACCAGCACGTCGCCGAGATCGGAATGCCCCGCGCCGGAAAAATGCGTGTGGCTGAAGCCCTGGATCGTCGGATCCTCGAAGCGATAGCCCGCGGCATGGCCGTAGCAGGCGCGGATCTCGCAGCTCGTGTCGGTGTCCGGCGACAATTGCACCATCCCGAACGGCGCGGTCGCACCGGGGAAAGTATGCCCCTCCCCGCCGGTGCCGATCATCGGATCGACCGTATCGATCGGTGCCGGGACGACGGTCTGGGCGGTGGCGGCGCCGGAAATCGCCAGAGCGAGCGGAAAGAGAATGCGCATCGCGCGATCTAAGCAGGTGTCGCCGTACCGCGAAAGCCCGGCAGATGCGGGTCAGAGCACCGAGTTTCGGATGAAGCGCGTCGTCTCGTCGGCGGCATTCACATAGGCATAATGCTGGTCGCTGGCGAAAACGCGAAACTCGCCGACCGCCAGGATGATCACCTCGTCCTCCAGCTCCAGCCGCAAACGCCCCTGCATGACATAGATGATCTCATGCCAGCCGGCGGGATCGGGCTCCGCCTGATAGCGCTGGCCGGGTGCGAACGACCATATCCACAGCTGCGCCTCGCGCTGGGCCGGCGCGCTGCCGAGCAGCAACGCGAAATCCGCCGGATTGTCGCCGCGCCACATGGTTTCATTGACGTTCTTTGGCTCGGCGGTCGGCCCACGCACCATCTCGGTAAAATCCACCCCGAGCGCCAGCGCCAGCCGATCGAGGCTGGCGAGGCTGACGTTCGCCTCGCCATTCTCGACGCCGGCGATCATCCGCCGGCTGATCCCCGACGCATCGGCCAGCGCCTGCTGGCTCAGCCCGGCGCCGAGCCTCAGACGCCGCAGATTCCGGCTCACATGGACCAGCACGTCGGATTTGGGCTTGTGCAGTATATTGCTCATTTGTATTTGCGCAGTATGTTGCACAAGCCCGTCCCGCGCAAGACGTCGTCATTCCCGATCAGCCGCGAGGAACTGGTCCTCATCGGCATCACCATGCTGTGGGGGGCGACCTTCCTCATCGTGCATACGGCAATGCGCCACAGCGGCGCCTTGTTCTTCGTCGGGCTGCGATTCGCCGTCGCGGGGAGCCTCGGCTGGCTGCTGTTCCACCGGGCGATGCGCGATCTCAACCGGCGCGAACTCATCGCGGGCGCGCTGATCGGGTTGACGATCTTTCTCGGCTACGCGCTCCAAACCTATGGGCTACGGACGATCTCGAGCAGCCAGTCGGCCTTCATCACTGCGCTCTATGTGCCGGTGGTTCCGTTGCTCCAGCTCGTCGTCCTGCGGCGCGTGCCACATATCATGAGCTGGATCGGAATCGCGCTCGCCTTCGTCGGGCTCCTCCTGCTCGCCGGCCCCGATGCGATGCGGATCGGCCTGGGCCGGGGCGAGCTGGCCACGCTTCTCAGCACGATCGCGATCGCGGCCGAGATCATCCTGATCAGCCGCTTCGCGGCGGAGGTCGACAGCCGGCGCGTGACGGTCGTCCAGCTGGCGGTGGCGGGCCTTCTGTCATTCGCCGCGATGCCGCTCGCCGGCGAGCCGGTGCCGGCATTTTCGTGGGTGTGGCTCGCGGCCGGCGTCGGGCTCGGCATTGCCAGTGCGCTGATTCAGCTGGCGATGAACTGGGCGCAGAAAACCGTATCGCCGACGCGCGCAACCGTCATCTACGCCGGCGAGCCGGTATGGGGCGGGATCGTCGGCAGGATCGCAGGCGACAGGCTACCGGGTCTGGCGCTGCTCGGCGGCCTGTTCATCGTCGCCGGCGTGATCGTCAGCGAGCTTCGCAGACCGCCGAAGCCGTTTACCGGTGAGTGAAGGCCGCGTTGCGAAACCGGCAGAGCTTCTCAGCCGATCGGCACGCCTGTAGCTTTGCCCGATGCTGCTGATCGTCGGAACCGTTCGCCTTCCCGCCTCGAACCTCGCGCTCGCCCGCCCGATCATGTAACGCATGGTCGAGGCGAGCCGCGCAGAAGCGGGGTGCGTCGAATATGGCTATGCCGAAGACCTGTTCGACGCCGGCCTGATCCATGTGAAGGAGCGCTGGACCGATCAGGCCGCGCTCGATCGCCATTTCGCCTCCTCCCATATCGCCGAATGGCGCGCGGCGTGGCCCGGGCTCGGCATCGGCGATCGCGACCTGCAGGTCTATGAGGTCGGCGCACCGCGCGCGACGTGATTATCGCCCGTTCGCGGGCGCATTCGCCGCCACCGGCGCGCCGGGCCCGTTCCACCCGCCGCCGAGCGCCTGATAGAGCGCCACGGTATCCTGCATCCGCGCGGCCTCGGCCTGAATCAGCGCACCCTCGCTTTGCCGTACCGCGACCTGCGCATTGAGCAATGTGAGATAAGCGATCGCGCCACCGCTATATTGGCGGCGGGCGATGTCGAGGCTGCGCTGCGCGGCATCGAGCGCGGTCTGCGACGCGCCGAGCGCCTGACCGTCGCTCTCCAGCGCATGAAGGACGTCGGCGACATTCTGGAACGCGCCGAGCACGGTCGAGCGATATTGCGCATCGGCCTGCTTGTACCCGGCCTCCGCCGCGCGTTGCTTGTGCAGGAGCGCGCCGCCCTGGAAGATCGGCTGGGCGATGCCGGCGCCGATCGACCAGAAGTGATTGGCGGCCGACAGGATCGTCGACCAGAGGTTCGACTGGCCGCCGGCAGCGGCGCTGAGCGTGAGTTGCGGCAGACGATTGGCGATCGCGACGCCAACCGCGGCGCTTGCCGCGTGAAGATTGGCCTCGGCCGAGCGAATATCGGGCCGCTGGTTCACCAGCTGCGACGGCAGGCTCATCGGCAGCTCGCGCGGCAGACTAATACCAAGTCCCACGGAC
>JAFKLV010000144.1 GCA_017304125.1 Sphingomonadales bacterium | reverse complement strand
CGACCCGCGCCCGGCAACCTGGATTGCCGAAAGCGCCAGGCTCCGCGAGAAAATCTATCCTGCCGATCCCAAATTATCGTGGACCTACGCGTATGAGCATCGGGCCGAGCTCGACGCACGGTTGCAGCAGGCGGGTATTCGGATTGCCGCTTACCTCAACTGGTTGTTCACACCCGACTCTAAATAGCTCTGCCTCGGGCTTTTTCGAGCCAGCTTCACTGCCGCCATGGACCTTGTCGCGCGATGCTGGCCGCGGGCCGCGGCGGGGTTTGCTGAGTCCTACGTCTTCGATTTCGTCCGCGGTCTCCTTCTCGGCGGTCAGTCGCGAGATGAGATAATTCTCCCAATCGGCCATCATGATGGTTCGTTTCCGGAACGCGTCTCCGCGTCGATAGGCGCGGACCGTCTCGTCACCAACCTGATGCGCCAGCGCCATCTCGACCACCGATTCCTGATGGTCGGTCATGTCGCCCATGTAGTCGCGGAAGCTGCTCCGGAACCCATGTACGGTGAACTGGGCCATCTTCATACGCCGCAGGAGCATGAGCACCGCCATCTGGTGGAGCGGTCGCCCCGGCGTACATCCGGGAAACACATAGCCATCAGGTCTGGGTTTCGTCAGGGCCGCCTGCTCCCGGAGGATTTCCATGCAGCTTTCGGTGAGCGGAATGCGATGTTCCCTGCCGGCCTTGATCCGATGTCCTGGGATCGTCCAAATCCGATCGATCATATTGAACTCGCGCCAGGTGGCGAGCCGGGTCTCGGCCGTTCTGGTCGCGCATAGAATGATCATCTGCAGCGCACGCGCCGCGGTCGCGGGGCGTTCCACCAGGCGCGCATAGAATTTCGGCACGTCCTGATAGGGCACGGCAGGGTGATGTCTGACGCCATATTTGCGCTTTTGCCTTGGCAACAGGTGGAGGAGATTTCCCCGCCAGCGGGCCGGGTTCTCCCAAGGGGCGGCGATGAGCTTGTTCGCCTTGGCCGCGTCGAGGATGGTTTCGATCCGTCCGCGCAATATCCCGGCAGTTGGCGATATGGTGAGCCAGATCGGCTGCAGCGCCTCCAGCACATCCTCGGTCGTGATCGCGTCGACCGGCATGTCCAACAGGTTCTTGGCGTGGTTTTCGATCGTGGCCCGCCAGTGCACGTGATGCTTGACGGTTCGCCAACCCGCCCTTTGGCTTTCGATATAGGTGTTGGCATATTCCCCGAACGTCGGCGTGGCGCTCTTCGCCCGGGCTTCGTCGACGGCTGCCGTTGCCGCTTCCTCCCGCTCTCGCTTCGCCTCCATAGGATCGCCGCCAGCGGCGAGCAGCTCGCGCGCTTCCTCGGCCTTTCTGCGGGCGGTGGAGAGCGAGACCGACGCTACCGGGCCAAAGCCCATTTCCCGGCGCTGGTTGTTCCGTTCCCATCTGAACACCCAACGCTTCGAGCCATTGGGGAAAATGCGCAGGCCCAAACCGCCGCCGTCACCGTACCAACCCGGCTTCGTGAGTGTTTCGACGCTTCGTGCGCTCAGCTTGAAAATACCTCGTCCCATATGACTTCCACATTCTCAGCTACACCTCCGCCTCAGTGTTTCGAATCGAGTCGCGTCCATGTTTCCGTCAATGTTTCGGCGCTGGATCGGGGCGGATGGCCCGGAACGGCGCTGAACGGGTCTCAGGAAAAAAGTCCCTCGAACGCTAACGATTACTGCGCGGATTGTAGCAGATTTTCGTTTGTTTCTAAAGAGATGGAAGGCGGGTTGCCGATACCGTAGATGGCCGCTAGGCTATTGATCTTGCAGCCGCTCGACCGCCGATCCCTCGCCCTGGCGACCATTTCGACCGTCGTCGAATGGTACGACTTCACCCTCTTCCTATACCTTGCGACCGTTCTCTCGCGGCTGTTCTTCGTCGGCGAGAATGCGGTGCTCACGACGCTGGCGGGGTTTGCGGTTGCCTATCTGCTGCGCCCGATCGGCGCGATCGTGTTCGGGCATTTCGGTGATCGCCACGGTCGCCGCGCGACCCTGCTTGCCTCGATGACGCTGATGACCGTGGCGATGGCGCTCACCGCGCTGTTGCCGACCGTGGCGCAGATCGGGCCGGCCGCGGGGATGCTGTTGTTGCTGTTGCGCTGCGTGATGGGGTTCGCGGTGGGCGGCGAATATACCGGCGTCGTCGCTTATCTGCTCGAAGGCGCGGCGAAGCACCGGCGCGGGCTGGTTACCTCGCTCGCGGCGGCGACGAGCGAGATCGGCGGGTTGCTCGCCGCGGGTGTTGCGGCGTTGACGGTCAATCTGCTCCCGACCCCAGCGCTCGATTCCTGGGGGTGGCGCATTCCGTTCCTGATCGGTGCGGCGCTGGCCGGCGCGATCCTGGTCGCGCGCGCGGCGATGCGCGAATCTCCCGAGTTCGAGATGCAGCGCGCCGCCGGAACCTTGGTGCGCCAGCCGCTTAATCACGCGCTTGCGCGGCATCGCCCCGGGGTGCTGCGCGGCTTTGCGATTTCCGCGCTGGGATCGATCACTTATTATGTCGGCATCACCTATGTGCCGATCTATCTCGTGTCGACCGGCGGGTTGACCGAGGCCAAGGCGTTGCAGCTCGCGACGATCGCCGGGGTCGCCGTGATCGTGGTGACGCCGTTCGTCGGGATGCTGGCCGATCGTTACGGGCGGCGCCCGGTGCTGATCGGGCTCGCGCTGCTCTCGGCGCTGCTGCCTTATCCGTTGTTCCGGCTGCTGGTGGGCGCTGAGGCCGGGTCGGCGATCGCCGGGGCGGTGCTGCTGGCGATGCTGGCGGGCGGGGTCAGCGCGGTCGGCGCGGTGGCGACGGCAGAGCAGGTGCCGGTCGAGGGGCGGCTGAGCGGGCTCGCCTTGGGGGCGACCACCGCGACCGCGCTGTTCGGCGGGCTGACGCCGTGGCTTGCGCAGATATTGACCCAGCGGAGCGGCGCGCTTGCCGCGCCGGGAATGATGATCGCATTGGTCGCGCTGGGGGTGCTCCCGGTGTTGCTCGCGCTCCCGGAAACCCGGCCGCGCAGCTCGGGCTGATGCCCGAGCCGCACGAACCATTGCGTCAGAGCGCCATCCGCGCGCCGAGCGAGAGCACGAAGGCATGCGCCTTCTGCAGCTCGCCGTTGGTGAGGATCGGCGTCTGTGCCGGGGCGCCGGCATAAGCTGCGGTGATGCGATCGATCGAGGCATCGGCGAAATCGACGTAATTCGCCGCCGCATCGACGGTGAAATGCGTGTTCACCGCATAGCTTGCGCCGACGCCGTAATTCCAGCGATTGGCATCGGGGACGCGCGCGTCGCGTTCGCCGTCCTGCGTCGGGGTGAGCGCGCGCTGGACGCCGGCGCGCAGCGTGAGCGCGGGCGAGACGGCGTAATCGACGCCGCCGGCGAGGCTCCAGCTATCGCGGTAATTTTCCGGGATCGCGGTGTTGAGCGGCGCGCCGAGCCCGATCGCGTCGAACTTGCTCCAGGTATAGCGCACCGCCTGCGCGTTGAGCGTCAGCGCCTTGGTGGCACGGAAGCGCCCGCCGACGATGACCTGCGCCGGGGTATAGAAGCTCGCCCGGACCCCGGAGAGCGACATGTTCGACCCCGCGAGCGGCCCGAGCAGCCCGGAGACCGCGAGATCGCCCTTCAGATCGTGCTTGATCGCGGACTTATAGGCGACGCCGACGGTCGCGAAATCATTGTGCATCTGGAGCCCGGCGGTCCAGCCGACGTTCCAGCCGTCGCCCGACAGCTTCTGCTCGCCATCGGGGAGCGCGGCGGATAGGTTGGGCAGCTTATTGCTGAGCGAGGCATCGGTATATTCGACATTCACCGCGCCGCCGACGCGCAGCCAGTCGGTCAGTGCGACCGCCAGCGACGGCTGGATATCGACCGTGCGCAGCCGGGTGCGATCCGCCGAGTAACGTGCCCAGCTCGAATTGCTGTAATCGGTGGTGAAGCTATAGGGCGAGGTGACCGCGAGGCCGAAGACGATGCCGCGGGCGAGCGGGGCGACGAATGCGCCCGAGGGCAGGACGCCATTATTGATCGGGTTGCGCGATACCGCGTCGCCGCCGACCGGCCCGGGGGCCTGCGCCGGGCGCACGATCACCGTCCCGCGATCGACCACCTGGCCGCGCGGCAGGATCGCCGAGGCGCTGAGCGTGCCCTCGATCCGATCGGCATCGGCAATCGCCGCCGGGTTCCACCACAGCGACGCGGCGCCGGTATCGGCGACCTCGCCCGAAAAGGCACGGCCAGCGCCGCGCGCGGATTGTTCCTGAAGGTAGAAGGCCTGGGCATTGGCCTGCCCGACGAAGGCGAACACCGAGGCGAATGCGCCGGCAGCAATCGAAACTTTGAGAGAGGGGGTCATTGGTACTCCTTTACTCTTACGCTTCACTCGAACTGGTTGAGTTTGAATCCCTGAGTAGAAATCGCGGTCAGTTGACGCGAACCCAGGTCTGGGTCTTGCAGAGCGGCACGAAAACGCAGCCGCGCACGCTGAGCCGGTCGCCGCCGAGCAGGGTGACCTTGGCGCTATAGGTGCGCCCGTCGTCGGCATTGTAGATCTTGCCGCCGCTCCACCCGTCGGCCGACTGGGTAAAGCCGCTGAGGATCATCAGCCCCTTGAGCGGGCGGTTGCGCTGGCTTTCGTCGCGGTTGTTGAGATCCTTCAGCGCGGGGTCGGTGCGCAATTTGTCGGACGTGACCAGCCGGCCGCAGATCGATTGGCCGCAGCGCTGAATCTCGACGATGCCGTTCTTGGTTTCGGTGCGCCAGCGGCCGATCACCGCATCGGGGGCCGCGCTTCCCGCGGCGGCCAGTGCCAGCAGAGACATTGCGATCATTTACCTCTCCCCTAGTGCGCGATGCGATTGCGGGTGACCTATTGGTATTCTATCTTCCCTATAGGTGAGGCCGCATAGGCAAGAGCCGATCGGTGGACAACCAATTTGTGACGAGCTGCGCTAAACTGTGTCACGCTCGACACGTATGGGAGAGAAAATGGTGACGAAACAGGCGATTGCGACAGGTGCCCCGCTCGATTCGGCCCCGCGCCCGCTCACCGACCTGTTCGACGCCACCGTGCTGAAACATCCCGAAGAGGCCGCGATCGACTTCATGGGGCGCGTGACGAGCTACGCCGAACTCGCCGACTCTGTGCGTCATGCGGCGGCCGGCTTGCAGGAGCTGGGCGTGGGGCCGGGGACGCGGGTGGCGCTGTGCATGCCCAATATGCCGCATTATCCGATCCTGTTCCTCGCGACGCTCCGGCTCGGCGGGACGGTGGTCAATGTGAACCCGCTCTATGTCGGGCGCGGGCTGCGCCATCTGCTGGAGGATTCGGGCGCGCAGGTCATCGCCACCTGCGATCTGACCGAGGTCCACGCGCGCGTTTCGGCGGTGGCGGCGGAGCTGGGCGTGCGGCATGTCATCACCTGCCCGATCGCCGAGGGGCTGCCGACGCTCCAGCGCATCGCCTATCGCCTGTTCAAGCGTAAGGACATCGCGCCCGTCCAGCACGGCCCGCAGCATATCTCCTATCACGATATGGTGGCGAAGCGCGGGGAGCCGACCCCCGTGGCGGTGTCGCCCGATGCGGTGGCGGTGCTGCAATATACCGGGGGCACCACCGGGCTACCCAAGGCGGCGATGCTGACCCACGCCAA
>JAFKLV010000143.1 GCA_017304125.1 Sphingomonadales bacterium | reverse complement strand
ACTTGATACGGGCCGCTGAGCGTCGGGACGGGCAGCGTCAGTTCGCCGCGCGAGTCGCGATAATCGCGCGCACTGCCGTTCGCGGTGACGTCCCACCCCGATCCGCGCGCGATGAGCGGCGCGCCGCGCGCAGTCGCCACGGCGGCGATCGTCGCAGCGACCGAACGGGGATAAAGCTGGGTGATAAGCGGCACGCCAGCTTTGGCGATCCCGGCCTTTTCGAACCCGATCCGGTCGAGCGGGGCGCTGGGTGTCCCTGCTTCCTCGGCGAGCAGGAACGCTTCGTGATCGATGCCGAGCGCGGCGATGCCGCATATCGCGGGCTGCGGGATCACATTGGTCGCGTCGAGCCGTCCGCCAAGCCCGACCTCGATCACACAGGCGTCGGCCGGGGTACGCGCAAAGGCGAGGAAGGCGGCGGCGGTGGTCACCTCGAAGAAGCTCGCGCCGATATCGCCGCCGACGTCGAGCACCTCGGCGAGCAATGGCGCCAGCGCCGTATCGTCGATCAGCCGCCCCGCGACCCGGATACGCTCGTTGAAGCGCACGAGATGCGGGCTGGAATAAGCGTGGACGCTGAGCCCCGCCGCCTCCAGCGCGGCGCGCAGGAAGGCGCAGGTCGATCCCTTGCCGTTGGTGCCGGCGACATGGATCACCGGCGGCAGCCGCAGCTGCGGATTGCCGACCCGCGCGAGCAATTCAGTGATCCGCCCCAGCCCGAGCACGTCGGCACCGGGCGAGAGCGACCACAAACGGTCAAGCTGCGCCTGCACCGCCGGATCGGTCGAGACGGCGTGATCGGCCATCAGCGGGGCTCAGGCGGCGGCGCGCTGGCCGCAGAGATAGCCGATGACCGTCGCAAGCTGCGCGCGCAAATCCTTCCGGTGGACGATCATGTCGATCATTCCGTGCTCGAGCAGATATTCCGAGGTCTGGAAATCGTCGGGCAGTTTCTCGCGGATCGTATTCTCGATCACGCGGCGGCCGGTGAAGGCGAGCATCGCCTTGGGCTCGGCGATCTGGATGTCGCCGAGCATCGCATAGGCCGCCATCACCCCGCCCGAGGTCGGATCGGTCAGCACCACGATATAGGGCAGGCCCGCATCGTGGAGCATCTGGATCGCGACGGTCGAGCGCGGCATCTGCATCAGGCTCAAAATGCCCTCCTGCATCCGCGCGCCGCCCGAGGCGGTGAATACGATATAGGGCGCCTTGTCGGCGATCGCGGCCTCGACCCCCTGGATGAACGCCTCGCCGACCGCCTGGCCCATCGATCCGCCCATGAAGGCGAAATCCTGCACCCCGATCACAACGCGATGGCCGTCGATCGCGCCGCGCGCGTTGATGAACGCATCCGCCTCGCCGGTTTCGGCGCGGGCGGCCTTGAGGCGATCGCCATAGCGCTTCGAATCGCGGAATTTGAGCGGATCTTCGGGGGTACGCGGGGTGGGCAGGGCGCTCCAGCCGTCGTCGAGCAATTGCGTAAAGCGCGCCGCCGGCCCGATCCGCTCATGATAATCGCAATTCGGGCAGACCGAGAGGTTTTCCTCCAGCTCCTTGACGAACACCATCTGCCGGCATCCCTTGCACTTGTGCCAGAGATTGTCGGGGGTCTCCTTCTTGGGGACGACCAGGGAAAGCGCGTTGCGGACGCTCGACAGCCAGCTCATTTCGATTCCTTGCGCGCGCCGCGGATCGCAGCGCTCAGCGATTGGATATAAGGGGTAATCGCGCCCGGCGCATCGGCGCCGTGCTTGCCGATCAGGTCGACGATCGCCGAGCCGACCACCACGCCATCGGCGACACGCGCGATCGCCTCGGCCTGTTCCGGGGTGCGGACGCCGAAGCCGACCGCGACGGGCAAATCGGTCGCGGCCTTGAGCCGCCCGACGGCCTGCTCGATCGAGGTTTGCGCGGCCTGTTGCAGCCCGGTGATCCCGGCGACCGAGACATAATAAAGGAACCCGCTCGCCCCGGTGAGGACGGTCGGGAGCCGCGCGCTGTCGGTGGTCGGGGTGGCGAGGCGGATCAAATGGACGCCGGCCGCGCGCAACGCCGGGCCGAGCGCGGCATCCTCCTCGGGCGGCGTGTCGACGCAGATCACCCCGTCGACCCCGGCATCGCGCGCCGCACCGGCGAACCACTCCGCCCCGCGCCGCAGCATCGGATTGGCATAGCCCATCAGCACCAACGGCACATGCGGGTGACGCGCGCGGAAATCGCGTGCGATCGTCAGGATATCGGCGGTGGTCGTGCCGGCGCCGAGGCTGCGCAGATTGGCAGCCTGGATCGCCGGGCCGTCGGCCATCGGATCGGTGAACGGCATGCCCAGTTCGATCACATCGGCGCCGCCGGCAACCAGCGCGTCGAGGATCGCCGGGGTGGCCGCAGGCGTCGGGTCGCCCGCGGTGATGAAGCACACCAAAGCCGCGCGATCCTTCGGGAAGGCGTTGGAAAGGCGGCTCATATCTGCACCCCCAGCGCATCGGCGACGGTGAAGATGTCCTTGTCCCCCCGGCCGGACACGTTGACCAGGATCATCGCCTCCTTGCCGTAATCCTTCGCCACCTTGGGCAAAGCGGCGAGCGCGTGCGCGCTTTCCAGCGCGGGGATGATCCCCTCGGTGCGGCAACAGAGCTGGAATGCCTCCAGCGCTTCGCTGTCGGTGATCGGCAGGTAGCGCACGCGGCCGATCTCGTGCAGCCAGCTATGCTCAGGCCCGATGCCGGGATAGTCGAGCCCGGCGCTGATCGAATGCGCCTCGGTGATCTGGCCGTCCTCGTCCTGCAACAGATAGGTCTTGTTGCCGTGGAGCACGCCGGGTGTTCCGCCGGTCAGGCTGGCGGCATGCTGGCCGCTGGCGATGCCGTGGCCCGCCGCCTCGACCCCGATCATCGCCACGCTCTCGTCGTCGAGGAACGGGTGGAACAGGCCGATCGCATTCGATCCGCCGCCCACCGCCGCGATCAGCAGATCGGGCAGGCGACCGGTGCGCGCGAGCATCTGCGCCCGCGCCTCATTGCCGATCACGCTCTGAAAATCGCGCACCAGCTCGGGATAGGGATGCGGGCCGGCGGCGGTGCCGATGATGTAGAAAGTGTCGTGGACGTTGGCGACCCAGTCGCGCATCGCCTCGTTCATCGCGTCCTTGAGCGTCTTGGCGCCCGAATGAACCGGCACCACCTCGGCGCCGAGCAACTTCATGCGGAACACATTGGGCTGCTGCCGCTCGACGTCCTTCGCGCCCATATAGATGACGCACGGGATGCCGAAGCGCGCGCAGACCGTCGCGGTGGCGACGCCGTGCTGCCCCGCGCCGGTCTCGGCGATGATCCGCGTCTTGCCCATGCGGATCGCGAGCAGGATCTGGCCGATGCAATTGTTGATCTTGTGTGCGCCGGTATGGTTGAGTTCCTCGCGCTTCAACCAGATCTGCGCGCCGCCCATCGCCTCGGTCAGCCGCGGCGCGAAATAGAGCGGGCTGGGGCGGCCGACATAATGTTCGAGCAATTCGTCGAACTCGGCCTGAAATGCGGGATCGGCCTTGGCGGCGCGATATTCGCGCTCGAGGTCGAGGATCAGCGGCATCAGCGTCTCGGCGACATAGCGGCCGCCGAAATCGCCGAAATGCCCGCTCTCGTCGGGCTGCGCGCGGAAGGAGTTGGGCGTGGTCATCGGCGCACCGCCTTAAGGAATGCGGCGATCTTGTCCACGTCCTTCACGCCGGGCGCGGTTTCGACGCCGGAAGAAACGTCGACCAGGGTCGCGCCGGTACGGGCGATCGCCTCCGCCACATTATCGGCATCGAGCCCGCCGGAGAGCGCCCATGGCAGGGGATGGCGGAAGCCGTCGAGCAGCGACCAGTCGAAACGCACCCCCATCCCGCCGGGCAGCGCGGCATTGTCCGGTGTCTTGGCGTCATAGAGGATGGCAGTGGCGGCACCGGCATGATCGCGTGCGTGATCGAGATCGGCACGGGTCTTGATCGCGACCGCGGCCCAGGTTTCGAGCCCGGTGCGTCGCCCGAGTTCCGCGATGCGTGCTGGGGCGGTCTTGTGGAGCTGCAGCGCGTCCAGCCGCCCGGCGGCGATCGCCATTTCGATCAGCGCATCGTCGGGATCGACGAACACACCGACGCGGCGGACCTGCTCCGGCACGCGCGCCGTGAGGCCGCGTGCGCGATCTGCATCGAGGTTGCGCGGGGAGGGGGCGAAGAAGACGAAGCCGACATGGCTCGCCCCGCCCGCAATCGCAGCGTCGAGCGTCTCGATCGTGGTCAGGCCGCAAATCTTGGCGGTGGTGGGCATGAGGATCGTCTCTATCTCAATCGTCCCGTCACCCCGGCCTTGAGCCGGGGTCCATCGGGAGGCAAGCGCATGGCAAGCGGATCTGGCCGCTGCGCCTCAGGCACGATGGACCCCGGCTCAAGGCCGGGGTGACGAGGAATATGTGGTTTGCGGCGGCTCGATGCTACAGCGTCGCGCCGATCGCGCGGGCGGCGGCGTCGGGGTCGTCGGCCTGGGTGATCGGGCGGCCGACGACGAGGATCGACGCGCCATTGTCGAGCGCCATCCGCGGGGTGACGACGCGTTTCTGATCGCCGACCACGCTGTCGGTCGGGCGGACGCCGGGGACGACGAAGAACCCCTTGGGCCACACGCGATGCGCCGCCTTCACCTCGGCGCCCGAGCAGACGATGCCGTCCACCCCGGCGCGCATCGCCAGTTCGGTCAGCCGCAGCACCTGATCGTGCGGGGTGCCGGTGACGCCGGTCGCGTCGAGATCGCGCTGGTCGAGGCTGGTGAGCATCGTTACCGCGACCACCTTCGTGCCCGCCGGCGCGGCCGCCTTGGCGTCCTCCAGCATCGCGCGGCCGCCCGAGGCGTGCACCGTCAGGATCGCCGGCTCCAGCCCGCGCAGCGCCTGCACCGCCTTGGCGACGGTATTGGGAATGTCGTGCAGCTTGAGGTCGAGAAAGATCGGCAGCCCGAGATCGGCCATCTCGCGCACCCCGCTGCGCCCGTTCGCCGCGAAGAATTCCAGCCCCAGTTTGATCCCGCCGACATGGTGACGCACCCGCTCCGCGATCGCCTTGGCGCGATCGATATCGGGGGTGTCCAGCGCGACGTAGATGCGGTTGCTCAAGATGTGACTCCGGGGGTTGGTTCGTCGGGCGTTGCCGCCGGGGCTGCGGCGGTCGCCGCGCGCAGATCGGCGAGCGAGCGTTCGGCGGCGGTGAGCCGCTGGCGCCGCCGCCAGCGCATCGCGCGCTGATAAAGCCAGGTCGGCACGAAACCGATCACGAAGGTGAGCGCCAGCAGAAAGGGCAAATTCACCTCGGCGACCAGATTGCCGAACAGGCGGATCGTGATCCACTGCCAATTACCAAAGGTGAACACCGCCGCGATGAACGCGATCAGACACCAGAATAAGAGCTTGAGAAACTGCATCGGCTACCTCCCGCACGACAGGGCGTAACCCCGCAAGCGCGGTTTTTCCAGCCTTAGCCGATTTCGCGGCGCAGTTCTTCGATCAGCGCGGCGGCGGTGTGGAGGCGTGGCGCCTCTTCGTCGAGGATCGCGTGGAAGGCGGCGCGCTTGATCTCCGCGACGCGCCCGGGGCGCAGCCGCGCTTCGCCGGCCAGCGTCGACACCGCGATATCGATCATCCGCTCGGCGCCGTGCAGCCGGCC
>JAFKLV010000142.1 GCA_017304125.1 Sphingomonadales bacterium | reverse complement strand
GGCGAGCGGGGTGCCGTATTTCTCGGTCTGGATCATCGAGGTGACGATGCCCTTTACGTCGTCGAGCGCGACGCGGCTCGATAGATTCTCGAACGCCTGTCGCCGGTCGGTCAGGAAGCCCAGCTCGATCGCGGTCAGCGCGAATTCGTCGCCCAGTTCGGGATAGGCCTTGCCGAGTTCCTTTGCGACGCGATGGAAGGCGGCATCGACCGTCAACCCGGCCTCGGCGCAGATCACCAGCAGGTCGAGCGCGTCCGGAATGCCCTTGCGGATCGCGTGCGAGCGCTTGGTAATCTTGTTTTTCAGGAAGATATCGGGCGCTTTATAGCTGATGATGAAGGTGATCGCGACGAGCCCGTAGCGTTTGAGCGGGGTCCAGTCGGCAAAGCTTTCGGTGCCATAAACCAGGAACACCATGATGCCGCCAAGCAAGATCGGCAGCATCAGCCGGCCGAAGATCACGCCGACCGCCCATTCCTTCGATCGGATGCCGGCCTGGAGCAGCTTGAGCTGCGCTTCCTTGACCTGGCTATCCTGCAACACCTTGAGCGAGGAGAGGAACGCGCGCATGCGATCCGCGCCCTCACTCTGGCGCACCAATTTGGCGCGGCGCTTGCCGCTGGGGGCGGTGATGCCCGCCTTCAGCTGTTCGCGCCGCTCGTTGAGCGCCTTGACCCGCTTGGCCATCGGATCGCGGACGGTGAGCGCGGCATAGATCGCCACCAACACCAGGAGCGCGATGAGGCCCGACACGATCGTCGCCACCATGTAGACGTCGATGCCAAGCAGGGTCGGATTGTGGACCGTTTCCATCGCGTCAGATCTCGAAATTGATCATCTTGGCCATGATGAAGGCGCCGATGGACATCCAGATGAGCCCGCCACCGCCGGCGACCATCAGCCGCTGATCGGTGAAGAAATTCTGCATATACGATCCGTTGATCGTCCAGATCAGCGCGAAGACGATGAACGGCAACGCGCCGATGATATAGGCCGACGCCTTCGATTCCGACGACATCGCCTTGATCTTCAGCTTCATCTGGCCGCGCTGGCGCAGCACGGTGGCGAGGTTCTGCAGCGTTTCGGCGAGATTGCCGCCGGTCTCGCGCTGGATCGCGATCGTGATGCAGAAGAACTGGAATTCCGGCGTGCCGATCCGCTCGGCGGTTTCCTGCAGCGCGACATCCATCGAGCGGCCGATCTTCATCTTGTCGGATACCATGCGGAATTCCTCGCCCACCGGGCCGGGAACCTCGGATGCGACGACCGACATCGTCTCGGTGATCGGCAGGCCCGAGCGCAGGCCGCGAACGAGAAGCTCGATCGCGTCGGGAAACTTGGCATTGAACTGGGTGATGCGCCGCTTGATGAAGAAGCCGACGACGAAATGCGGGATGCCCGCGCCGATCGCCAGCCCCGTCAGCAGCGCGAGCAGCAGCGGCAGCCCCTTCATCGTCAGCAACAGCGCGATGAGCAGCGCGATCCCGACCGTCGCCATGCCATATTGGCCGAGCGTCCAGCCTTTGCCGGTGCGCACCAGCCGCTTCTTCAGTTCCGCCGGCCGCGGCAGGAAGCGCATCGCGGCCTCGTCGGCCTTGCTGGTGTTCTTGCCGGTGATGCGGCGCATCTGCGCCTCCACCGCCATGGCGGGCGAGGTCGAGTGGCGTTCGCGCAGCGCGACCAGCCGGCGGCTGCTGGCGCGTGCTGCCGACGGGCCGGCGAACGCCAACGCGATCATCATGATCACGGTCAGCGAGCCTAGCGCCATTATGACAATCGGCATCAACGGCATCGTGCCCTCATCCAATCGTTCGATGCGATCGAGTGCCGCCGGGGCCTCGACTCGCGATCAATCCGCCTTCGCCCCATTCGGTTTCTTAGGCAGGAAAGCCTTAAGATCGGTGAACTTGCCGATCAGCGACCCGCTCTTTGGCTTCTTACCCGCGGTCTTGCCCTCGACCGGCGGCGCGCTGGCATCGCCCGCGGCGCACAGCTGGGTGGCGAGTTCGACGAACGCGGCGGTGGTTTTCGACGCCTTGCCGATCTCGGCGAAAGGCTTGCCGAGTTTCGCGGCCTGCGCGGCGAGCTTCTGATCGAACGGCACGAGGAAATCGATTTTCCGCTCGATCGAATTCTCGAAATCCTTGCGCGAGATTTCGAGCTGCTGCCCCGGGTGGACGCGGTTGGCGACGACCAGCGCTTTGACGTGCGGCGCGTTGGAGCGCAGCCAGGAGAGGATGCGGATCGTGTCGCGCGCGGCGGCGAGGGTCAGTTCGGTGACGATCACCGCGCCCTGCATGTCGCTGACGAGATGCGGGTGCGCCACCAGCATGTTGCGCGGCAGATCGACCACCGTGCATTCGAACGCGGCGCGCATCTCCTCCTGCAATTGGTAGAAAGCGGCGCCGTCGCTGACGACCGGCGAGTTGATCGGCGCTTCCGCCGACAGCACCGACAGCCGGTCCGACGCGCGGACCATCGCGCGCTCGATAAACAGCCCGTCGATCCGCGCCGGATTTTCGATCGCGTCGGTCAGTCCGCGGCCCGGCTCCAGATCGAGCGCCAGTGCGCCGGTGCCGAAATGCACGTCGAGATCGAGCATCGCGGTCGAGCGCTTTTCCTTCTCGCTCAGCAGCCAGGCGAGCGAGGTGGCGACGGTCGAGGCGCCGGCCCCGCCGCGCGTGCCGATCACCGCGACGGCATAATGCGGCCGCTCGGTGGCATTCTCGCTGATCTTGGGCGCGTTGAGCACCGCCTGGGCGTGGGCGAAGGAATCGCGCAGCACATCCGCCGACAAGGGCTTGAGCAGATAATCCTGCAGGCCGCTGGCGAGCAGATCGCGATAGAGCCGCACGTCGTTGATCTGGCCCGCCGCGATCACGATCGTCCCCGGCTCGCACACTTCGGCGAGCGAGTTGATATCGCTGAGCGGATCGCCGGATTCGGCGAGATCGACGAACAGGATGTGCGGGCTGGCCGAGACCGAGAGCGACTGCACCGCGTTGCGCAGCCCGCCCTTGTTCACCTTTTCAGGCAGCCATCCCATCTCGACCGCGATCGGGCGGATCGCCTCCGCCGTCGTCTCGTCGCAGACATAGGCGACGAAGGGTTCGCGATGCGCGGCGCCCGCTGGTTTCCACGGAGCGTTCATCTTACTTGCTCCCCGCCTTTTCGACCTTGAGCGTCGTGCCGCCGTTCCCGGTCGGTGTGGCCTTGCGATATTCGGTGATCGCGCGGGTGCCGGTGGCCGCGTCATAGACCTGCGTGCCCGGCTCGCCGCGTACCAGGTCGAGCGGATTGGCGACCATTGCGGCGAGGTTCGAATTGATCGCGCACCCCTGATTGGACGAGGTGTTGCTTTCGAATTCGGGCTGGCGGGTACGCGAGAAATCGGGGCAGCCCGGGACGCTTGCGCGCGCGCGGCTGACCACGATGCGCATCGTGCCGGGAGTTATCGGGGCGCCGGTAACCGCGGGTTCGTCGGCGACGAGCAGCCCGAAGCGTGCCGCCTCGCGCGACACCGCATCGCGCGCGCCCCTGCCGCTGCTACCCGGATCATCGATCGCGACGCTGTCGCCATAGCCGAGCCGCAGCGAGGCCATCCAGCCGGCGAGGCGCTGTTCCTCGCCCGGCGCGAGGCCGTTGGGGACGGTGCCGACGTCGAAACTATAATCGGTCCGGCTGACGACCGGCTGATGGACCGATTCCAGCCCGCGGTTCTTGGTGCCGCTGCAGCCGCCGAGCATCACGGCGGGGAGGGCGGCGAGAAGCAGGGTGCGCTTGAACATGTTCACGTCCTCGTGCTGGCGCATCAGTTATTCGAGAAGCCGGGGGCCGGCGCGGCGGGGGCGCCATTGTCCTTGGCGCCCTTCACGTCCTTGGGCTTCGTCGCGGGGCTACGGGTATCCGGCGCGGGCGCCGGGGCGACCGGTGCGGTCGCGCCGACCGCGGGCTGCGCGGGCGGGCCGGCTTCCATCGACGGCTTGGGCCGCGCCGCGCCATTGGTGCCGCCGCCAAGCTGACCGAACAATATCCGATCGAGATCGGTCGGCGCCTTATACCCGTCGGTCGGCAGCACGATGTCGTTCGCGTTGACCGGCTTCACCAGATACGGCGTGATCACGATCACCAGCTCGGTTTCGTTGCGCTGGAAGCTGTTCGAGCGGAACAGCGCGCCGAGGATCGGCAGGTCGCCGACGCCGGGGGTCTTGTCGATCGAATTATTGTGGTTGTTCTGCAGCAAGCCGGCGATCATGAAGCTCTGGCCGGAGCCCAGTTCCACCGTCGTCTCGGCGCGGCGGGTGGTGATCCCCGGGATCGTCGTGCCCTGGAAGGTCACCGCGCTGTCGGTCGACAATTGCGACACTTCGGGGCGGACGCGCAGGCTGATCCGCCCGTCGGCGAGTACCGTCGGGGTATAGGACAGGCTGACGCCATATTGCTTGAACTCAACCGACACCGCGCCCAGCCCCTGCGCGATCGGGATCGGGATTTCGCCGCCCGCAAGGAAGGTGCCGGTCTCGCCCGACAGCGCGGTGAGATTCGGGTTGGCGAGGCTCGTCACCTGTCCGATCCGTTCGCCGAGATCGAGTGCCTGAAGCACGTCGAGGCCGAACAGCTTACCGGCCAGGCCCAGCGTCGTGCGGGTCGCCGGATTCTGCGTGAGGGTCGTCTGCGTCCCGGTGACGAACTGCCTTGTCGCCGGATTGAACGGGAGTGATAGCGTGCCGGTGGGCAGGCCGTAGAGCGCAGACGCATCCGCCATCGGCAGGCCGGTGGTGTTGTTGTTCGAAATCGTCCCGAAATTCGGGCGGCCGGAGAGCACGCCGAAGTTGAAGCCCGATGTCATGTCGCGCGTCATGATGTTCGAGCCGATATTCTTGACGAAGCTGCGGCTCACTTCGGCGAAGCGCACCTGCAGGTTAACCTGCAGCGGGGTCGCGGTGCGCAGGCGGCTGATCACCTTGGTGCCTTCGCCGACGAACGCGGTGACGAGCCGTTCGGCCTCCGCGCCGTCATCGGGCTGCGCGACCGTGCCGGTGAGCAGCACGACGCCGTTCATCGTCGTCGCGGTAATCGCGGCCTCGGGCATCGCCAGCTTGAGCATCTGCCCGAGCGAATCGAAATTATTGCCGACGCGGACGGTCGCGGCATAGACCACCTGTCCGCCCTTCGAGGTCGCGGAAACCGTCGTCTCGCCCGGCTTCTTGCCGAAGATGTAGAGCTGGGTGGGCGAGCGCACCTGCACGTCGGCGATATCGGCATTGGCGACGAACAGGTCGCTCATCGGCCGCGCCAGCGTCACCAGTCGACCGCGGTTGGTGGCGAGCTGTACCACCGGGGCGCCGGCCACGCCCGGCTGGGCCGGTGCGGCGGCCGGCGTCGCGGCGATGGCGGCGGTGGTCAGCGCGACCGCGATCGGCCAGCCGATCGGTTTCGAACGAATGCGCATGTTAATTCTTCCCCCCCACCGGAACGGCGGTCACAGCATTACCCCGGGCGACATTGACGACCGGGCCGAGCACCGGCGCGGCGCTGGGCGCTCCCGCCGGCGCCGCACTATCCTGGCCCTTGCCCGGCACCGTGCTGCGCTGGAACCGCGAGACATCGGAACCGACCGAGAAGCTCGAGTCGCCGGACTGCGGCAGGCTGGCGAATTGCGTCATCAACGCCTTTTCCGCCTTCGGATCGCCATTGG
>JAFKLV010000141.1 GCA_017304125.1 Sphingomonadales bacterium | reverse complement strand
CGCCGCAGGGTGAAGAACATCAGCAACCCGAAGGCGGCGAAGATGAACGCCGGGCCGGCGAGCCCGACGCGCACGCTGCCGATATCGCCGAGGATCAGATAGGGCGCGATCGCCGGGCCGAGGATCGTCCCGAGCCCGAAGGCGGAGGCGAGCAGGGTCAGCGCGCGGGTGCGCTCCTCACGCGTCGTATTGCCCGCGACCATCGCCTGCACCGCCGGCGGCGCGGCCGAGCCGAACGTGCCGTAGATCAGCCGCCCGACGATGAACAAACCGAATGCCGCGGTGCCGCCGATCCAGCCGTTGATCCCGGCGGCGAGGAACAGCCCGCACAGGCTGAGGCTGACGGTGAAGCCCCCTACCCCGAGCAGCACCATCGCGCGCCGCCCCTGCCGATCGGAGCGATCCGCCCAATAAGGCGCGGCGATCACCCACAGCAGCGCCGAGACCGAGAAGGCCGCCGCCACCGCGCTGTCCATCACGCCCAGCGAGCGGCCGAGCGCCGGCAGCACCGATTGCAGCGCGGTATTGCCCGCGGCAATGGTCAGCATGACGACGAACAGCAGGACGAAACGCCGGTCGAACCCGCGCGTCACGCCGGCATCGCCCAGCCATAGCCCCGCTCGACCCGCGCCACGATCACCTGATAGCTTTCATACCAATGCGCGCGGCCCCGATCGCGGATCGCGGCATGATCGGGGTTGGCGCGCCACGCGAGCGCCTCGGCCTCGGTCGCCCAATAAGAAACGGTAATGCCGCGCCCTTCGGCGTCGCGGACGCTTTCCACCCCGCAATAGCCAGGTTGCGCCGCCGCCAGCGCGTCCATTGCCGCTGCGGCCGCGGCATAGCCTTCCCCGTCCTGAGCGGTGCGTTGCGAGATGAAGATCACCGCCACCTGCCCCGCCCGATCGACGCTCGTTCCGTCGTGCATGACACCCGATTAGGCGCTTGGCGGTTGGACGCAACCCCGCATCCGCAACCGATAGCGCTTGCTCAGCGTTCGCGACTTGTGCGACGGGGGCTTTGTTATCGCCCCAATTGACGTCCGGGAGTGACATAGCTTCGATGCCCAGTTCGACCAGTGCCGTGCGCCGCGCGCAATCTCGCCCCGCCGGCGTGCCCGGCCCGTGGCAGATGTTTTTCCGGGGATTTCTGAAGCATCCGGTGATGGTGGGATCGATCATCCCCTCATCGGACAAGCTGATCGAGAAGATGCTCGGTCCGGTCGATTGGCAGCGGTGCAAGCTGTTCGTCGAATATGGCCCGGGCGTCGGCACCTTCTGCCGCCCGATCCTCGAGAAGATGGCGCCCGACGCGACGCTGCTCACGATCGATACCAACCCCGATTTCATCAACTATCTGCGCCACACGATCGCGGATTCGCGCTTCGTCGCGGTGCATGGCTCGGCCGCCGACGTCGAGACGATCGTGCGCGACCACGGGCATGAGAAAGCCGATTACGTCCTGTCGGGCCTGCCCTTCTCGACGCTGCCGACCGGCATCGGCCCGGCGATCGCCGCCGCGACGCAGCGGGTGCTGCGCACCGAGGGCGCGTTCCTGGTCTATCAGTTCAGCCCCAAGGTGCGTGACTTCATCGCGCCGCACTTCCCGCGCATCGATCACGGGATGGAATGGTGGAACGTGCCGCCGGCACAATTGTACTGGGCCTGGAAGGACGGCGAATAACGCCTCTTAGCTCCCTCCCCTGAGGGGGAGCGGGGCGGCGGCCTATTCCTCCTCGTCGATCGCCAGATTGAGCCCGCGCGACACGGTGGGATCGAGCACGCCGACCACCAGATACGCGACGAATTGCTTGATCCGCTGCCACCAGCCGGTCTCGGCGCGATAGCGTTCCGGCGTCATTTCGGCCGATTGCGCGATCTCGCCGTCGACATAGCGATGAACATGCGCGGCAAAGGCCGCGTCGTCGATCCGCAGCATCAGCTCCAGATTGATCAGCAGGCTGCGCATGTCGAAATTGGCGCTGCCGATATGGACGACGCGGTCGATCGCATAGAGCTTGGTATGCAGCTTCGACGGCAGATATTCGAAGATCCGCGCGCCGCGCTTCAATAACCCGCGATAGGTGAAGCGCGCCGCCGCGACCGTCGCTCTGTTATCGGAATGCGCCGCGGTGACGATGCGCACCTTCGCCCCGCGCAGCCCCACGCGATCGAGCCGGCGCAGCATCCGCGGGCTGGGGGTGAAATAGCCAGCGACGATATCGATCCGGTCGCCGCGGCGGATATCGTGGCGCACCGCGCGCACCCACGGCGACATGCGCCGCGTCGCCCCGCCGATCAGCCAGCGCACCTGCCCCTCTTCCTCGCTCCACCGCGCGAGTTCGCGGCCAAGGCGGCGCACCGGCCGGGTGCGCCCGCTCGCCCAGCCGTAAAGCGCATCGAAATAGCCGGTGATCCGCCCGGCGGCCGGCCCTTCCACCAGCAACCCGAGATCGCGCCACGCTTCCGCGCCGGTGCCGAAATAATCGTCCTCGACGTTGAACCCGCCGATCAGGATGCGCGCGCCGTCGGCCAGCGCCATTTTCTGATGATTGCGCAGGAGATAGCTGCGCCCGAAGCGCGGCATGAAGCGGCAGACCGCCACCCCGGCCGCCTCGAGCGGGGCGAAGAAGAGCCGCCGCCGATCGACATCGCTGCCGAAGCCGTCGACGATCAAGGTCACCTTTACCCCGCGCGCGGCGGCGGCGATCAGCGCCTGATTGACGCGGCGGCCGGAATCATCGTCGGCATAGATATAATAAAGGATGCGCAGGCTCTCCCGCGCCGCGTCGATCAGCGCGATCAGCGCATCGAACCGCGCCGGCCCCTCGGTCAGCAGCGTCAGACGATTGCCGTCGACGGTGAAATGCTCCATCGCCACCGTGATGGCGGGATGCGCCGCGCGCGACAAGCCGGGCGGGCGCGCTTTTCTTGACTTTACCCGTCCGCCTCCCTAGATCGCGCGCCTTCATCCAGCGATATTTTGCGAAGGAAAGCGTCTATGGCGCGCGTCACGGTCGAGGATTGCGTCGACAAAATCCCCAACCGCTTCGATCTGGTTCTGCTCGCTGCGCAGCGTGCGCGGCAGGTTTCGGGCGGTGCGGAACTGACGATCGATCGCGATCGCGATAAAAACCCGGTCGTCGCGCTGCGCGAGATCGCGGAAGAGACCGTCCTGCCTGACGATCTAGCCGAATCGCTCGTCGGCAGCCTGCAGCGCGTCCAGATCGACGATGATGACGAGACGGATGCGGTCGGCAGCCTGGCGGCCTCGGCAGAGGCGCTGCGCCTCACCGCCGCCGCGCCGCCGCGCAACCAGAATCTCGGCGCCGATTACGAGGGCTGAGATCGGGGCGGAGATCGCCTGATCGAAAAAGGGCCGCGACCGTCACCCGACGGCCGCGGCCCTTTTTGTTTTGCCGTCATGCCGGACTTGATCCGGCATCCAGAGCGACAAGCGTCGGCGTTCTTGGCTGTGGATGCCGGGTCGAGCCCGGCATGACGATGGCTGTTTCCTAAAGATTCAGCGTGGTGCCCAGCATCAGGATATGATCCATCGCCGGGCCGTCGCCGCGGCGGGCGAAATGATATTGGTTGCGATAGGCCACTTCGAACGACAGCGCGTCAGTCGCCCGCCAGTTGACCGCGACGGTATTGCGCAGGCGATCGGCGCCGGTCACCTGCCCCCAGTCGGTATCGTTGAGTTCGATCATCCATTCCTGGTCCGCCACGAGGCTGAAGTCGCTCTTCCCGATCGGCACGGTCGCCCTGATCCGCGGGCGCAGGCGAAACCCGGTCCTGTCGCCGTCGGTGCGCGAGCGATATTCGAAGCGCAGCCGCCCGGCGAGCCGTACTCTGCCCAACCCGCGCGTCGCCTCGACCTGCGCGCGGACGCGATTCTCCGAACTGCTGATGCGGCCGCGGGAATAAACGGTCACCCGCGCATAGCTGACGTGCACCGCCACATCCTTCGCCACCTCGCGCGTTACCCCGCCGATCCACAGCGATTCGGACAGGCCGTTGCGCCTGTCGCTGAAGCGATAGGAGGTTTCGACGGTGATCCGCGTGCGCCGGTCCACCGCGACATTGCCGGTCGCGGTCAGCCACAGCGCACGATCCTCCACCTGCGCCAGCGCCGGCCCCGTGACGAACGAGGCCGGAAGAACGAGAAGAATCCGGCGCATCAGGCGATCGCTACCAACGATATGTCCTTAAGGTCTGAACTCAATTGGAACGGCGCCGTGATCGCCCGGAGAAGCCCGCTGGCAAAGGGGGCCCTACAAAGTATTACTTTGCGGGCTGCCCCATGGAGCGCAGCGCAGTCGCCTAGCTGAAGCGACGCGCAAGCAAGCGACGCCGGCCGGCGGCTTCGCCGGGCGATCACGCCGTCGCTCCAATTGAGTTTAGACCCTAGGCCGCAGCGAGCGCCTCGTCGCTGACGAACATGTTCCACCGCCGCTCATGCCCGAAGGTGCTCGGCTTGCCGTGGCCGGGGACGAAAGCGGTATCGTCGCCGAGCGGCCATAATTTGGTGACGATCGAATTGATCAGCTGCTGGTGATCGCCCTGCGGCAGATCGGTGCGCCCGACCGAGCCCTGGAACAGCACGTCGCCGACCTGCGCGAATTTGGACGGCGCGTGGTGGAAGATCACATGCCCGGCGGTGTGGCCGGGGGTGTGATAGACATCGATCGTCAGATCCCCCACCGTCACCGTATCGCCGTCGTTGAGCCAGCGGTCGGGCTCGAACGGCACGCCCTCGATCCCCCAGTTGCGCCCGTCGTCGGCGAGCCGCGCGAGCCAGAAGCGATCGTCCTCATGCGGCCCTTCGATCGGCACGCCGAGTTCGTCGGCGAGCGGCTTGGCCGACCCGGCGTGATCGATATGGCCGTGGGTGAGAAGCAATTTCTCGACCGTCACCCCTGCCTCGGCGATCGCCGCGCGAATCCGCGGCAGATCGCCGCCGGCATCGATCACCGCCGCCTTCATCGTCCGCGTGCACCAGATGATCGTGCAATTCTGCTCGATCGCAGTCACCGGCACGATCATGGCGCGCAGGGCGGGTTCGGTCATCGAGAAGATCCTTTCGCGCGATCCCTAACCCGCGCCGCGCCCTTGCCGCAAGGCGAAGCGCCGGGCATGCCACGCGCGCGATGCTCCCACCCCCGCCTTTCGTGCTGCTCGACGACGCCCGCCCCGATGGCGCGGCGGCGCGGCTGTATCGCGCGCCGGTCGCGGTGATCGAGGCACGCCGGGCGGCAGAGATTCCCGCTGCGCTCGACGCGATCCGCGCGGGGGTCGCGGCGGGGCGGCAGGCGGCCGGCTTCCTCGCTTATGAGGCCGGGCATGTGCTCGAGCCGGGTGCGGGCGACGCGGCTTTGCCGGACATGCCGCCCTTGTGGTTCGGGCTGTTCGACGGGTTCGCGGAAATCGCCGATATCGCCGCCGGCCTGCCCGATCCCGCCGGGGCGTGGGTCGGCGCGCCCCAGCCCGAGGTCTCCCGCGCCGATTATGACGCGATGATCGCGCGGGTCCAGGCGCTGATCGCGGCCAGCGATATCTATCAGGCGAACCTCACCTTTCGCGCCGACGTGCGCTTCGCCGGCGATCCCCTGGCGCTTTACGCCGCGGTGCGCGCGCGGGCGGCGGCGGGCTGGGGCGCGATCGTCGCGACCGGGCGCGAGACCTTGCTGTCCTTCTCGCCCGAATTGTTCT
>JAFKLV010000140.1 GCA_017304125.1 Sphingomonadales bacterium | reverse complement strand
AAAATTGCTATTTCCCGCTGTTCATCCCGCTGTCCTATTTCGAGAAGGAAGCGGAGCATGTCGACGGCTTCGCCAAGGAGATGGCGGTCGTCACGCATCACCGGCTGGTGGCGGACGGCAAGGGCGGGCTGGTCCCCGATCCCGAGGCCAAGCTGGAGGAGCCGCTGGTCGTCCGCCCGACCAGCGAGACGGTGATCGGCACCGCCTTCGCGCGCTGGGTGCAATCGTGGCGGGGCCTGCCGGTGCTGATCAACCAATGGGCCAATGTCGTCCGCTGGGAAATGCGCACCCGCATGTTCCTGCGGACCGCCGAATTCCTCTGGCAGGAGGGGCATACCGCCCACGCCAGCGCCGATGAGGCGCGCGAAGAGACGCAGCGGATGCTGGAGGTCTATCGCAGCTTCGCCGAGGACGATCTCGCGCTCCCGGTGGTGGCGGGCGAAAAGCCCGAGAACGAACGCTTCCCCGGCGCGGTCGCGACCTATTCGATCGAGGCGATGATGCAGGACGGCAAGGCGCTGCAGGCCGGCACCTCGCACTTCCTCGGCACCAATTTCGCGCATGCGCAGGGCATCCGCTTCCAGAATGCCGAGGGCGAGCTGGAATTCGCCAATACGACGAGCTGGGGCGTTTCGACCCGCATGATCGGCGGCGTCATCATGGTTCATGGCGACGACGATGGCTTGCGCGTGCCGCCGAAGATCGCGCCGTGGCAGATCGTGATCGTGCCGATGCTGCGCGACCAGCCCGAGGATGCGGCGATCGTGGATTATTGCCGCGCGCTGCAGGGCGACCTCGCCAGGCTTTCCGCGCTGGGCGAGCCGGTGCGCGCGCTGCTCGATCTCAAGCAGGCCAAGGCCGCCAACAAGCGCTGGGGCTGGGTGAAGAAGGGCGCGCCGCTCGTGATCGAGGTCGGCGGGCGCGATGTCGCCGGCGGCAATGTCTCGGTGCTGCGCCGCGACCGGCTGTATCGCGAGGACGGCAAGCTCGACAGCCGCATCCTGCCGCGCGGCGATTTCATCGGCGAGGCGGCGGGGCTGCTGGAGGAAATCCAGTCCGGGCTGCATGCCGAAGCGCGCGGGCGGCTTGAGGCCAATATCACCCGCGTCGACGATTGGGCCGGGCTGGAGGCGATGTTCGCTGAGAGTGTGGCCAAGCCGGGCTGGGCCGATGTCGCCTGGTCGCGGCCGACCGGTGCCGCGCTCGACAAGCTCGTCGAGCGGCGGAAGGCGCTCAAGCTCACGATCCGCAACGCGCCGATCGATCAGGGCGCGGCGGCGGGCACGTGTATCTTCACCGGCGCGCCGGCGGTCGAGCGCGTGCTGATCGGAAGGGCCTATTGATATGGCGGCGATCTGGACCCAGCCGGTTGATCTCGCGCAGCTCACCGCGCTCGGCGCCAAGGCGCTGCCGGGGCTGATCGGGATCGAATTCACCGATTACGGCGATGACTGGATGCGCGCGCGCATGCCGGTCGATGCGCGCACCCACCAGCCGTTCGGGCGGCTCCACGGCGGCGCCTCGGTCGTGCTGGCGGAGACGGTCGCCTCGGTCGCCGGCTCCTGGGCGGTGCCCGAGGGCAAGGTGACGGTGGGGCTGGAGATCAACGCCAATCACCTGCGCCCGGCGATGTCGGGCTATGTCCACGCCACCGCCAAGGCCGAGATGCTCGGCCGCTCGACGCAGGTATGGACGATCCGCATCGAGGACGATGCCGGCAAGCTCGTCTGCCTTTCCCGCATGACCGCGGCGGTGATCGACCGCCAGTAAAGGACCATTGCCCCATGACCACGACGATCCGTGCCGCCGACCTGATCGACAGCGTCGCCGACGCGCTGCAATTCATCAGTTACTATCACCCGATGGATTATATCCGCGCGCTGGGCGTGGCGTATGAGGCGGAGCGGTCGCCGGCGGCGAAGGATGCGATCGCGCAGATCCTGACCAATTCGCGGATGTGCGCGGAGGGGCATCGCCCGATCTGTCAGGATACCGGGATCGTCAACGTCTTCGTCAAATGGGGCATGGACTGCCGGCTCGACGATACGACGCGCAGCATGCAGGACGTGGTCGATGAGGGCGTGCGCCGCGCCTATCTCCACCCGGAGAACAAGCTGCGCGCCTCGGTGCTCGCCGACCCCGCCTTCACCCGCCGCAACACCCGCGACAACACGCCGTGCGTGCTGCACGTCGAGCTGGTGCCGGGCGACAAGGTGCATGTCGATGTCGCGGCCAAGGGCGGCGGGAGCGAGAACAAGTCCAAGTTCAAGATGATGAACCCCAGCGACTCGATCGTCGACTGGGTGTTGGAGATGCTGCCGCAGATGGGCGCCGGCTGGTGCCCGCCGGGGATGCTGGGCATCGGCATCGGCGGCACCGCCGAACATTGCGTGCTGCTCGCCAAAAAGTCGCTGATGGAACAGATCGACATGGCGACGCTGAAAGCGCGCGGCCCGAAGAACGATATCGAGGCGCTGCGCATCGAGATTTTCGACAAGGTCAATGCGCTCGGCATCGGCGCGCAGGGGCTGGGCGGGCTCGCCACGATCCTCGACGTCAAGATCATGGACGCACCGTGCCATGCCGCAGGCAAGCCGGTGGCGATGATCCCCAATTGCGCTGCCACCCGCCACGCGCATTTCACGCTCGACGGCAGTGGCCCGGCCTATCTCGAGGCGCCCAAGCTCGACGAATGGCCCGATGTCAACTGGACCCCGGACAAGGCGGCCAAGCGCGTCGATCTCGATACGCTGACCCCCGAAGTGGTGCAGAGCTGGAAGCAGGGCGACCGGCTGTTGCTTAATGGCAAGATGCTCACCGGGCGCGATGCCGCGCACAAGCGGATCAAGGACATGCTCGACAAGGGCGAGCCGCTGCCGGTCGAGTTCAAGGGCCGGGTGATCTATTATGTCGGCCCGGTCGATCCGGTCGGCGAGGAAGTGGTCGGCCCGGCCGGCCCGACCACCGCGACGCGGATGGACAAATTCACCCGCATGATGCTCGAACAGGGCCTGCTCGCGATGGTCGGCAAGGCCGAGCGCGGCCCGGCGGCGACCGAGGCGATCCGCGATCACAAGTCCGCCTATATGATGGCGGTGGGCGGCGCGGCCTATCTCGTCGCGCGCGCGATCAAGGGCAGCAAGGTCGTCGGGTTCGAGGATCTGGGCATGGAAGCGATCTACGAATTCGAGGTGCAGGACTTCCCCGTCACCGTCGCGGTCGATGCCGAGGGCAATAACGTCCACCAGCTCGCCCCGCTGGTGTGGAAGGACAAGATCGCCAAGGAGCATCTGCTCGTCGGGGCGTGATCAAAAGCGCAAAGGGACTCGGGGCGGCTGGAATTATGCTTGCCCCAAGTCCTGGAGCATCCAGGCTCTATATACGGCGCAATATCGATCGTAGGTGGCGCTGCTTTGTACTGATTTGAATGCGATAGTATTTCTTTGCGCTTGAATAATATGTGACGTTATTCCACTCTGGCCTCCTTCGGGAGAAAGAAGAGGCGCGTGATAACGTGCTTCTCTGGCAATAGCTGCGCGTGCGTGAGTTTGCTGCTGTCGAAGACGTATCTTGCGATAGCACAACCGGGGGGCACGTGCGTAAGTTCATTTATCTCATTAGCTGTGTTGCGCTTGGCGCGTGTGGTGACGATTCGGGCGGGTCAAAACCCGCGCCTGTTCCGACACTGAACGTGACGTTGAAGCCGTCCGTTACCAGCCAGACAGTGCCCGAGGCAGACTCGACATCGAGCTTCGTGCTGGAGGCGAGCTATACCGGCAGCACCAGCGATCCGATCTATCCTAAGTTAACCTACGACAAGACCGTCCTCGCACTTGATGGCGAAATGACGCGCTCGGGGAACGGTTATACGGCCAAGTTCAAGACATTGAGCGGTCTGTCGGCCAAAACTTACGCCAACACAGTGAGTTTCCAATTGTGTCGGGACAGCGATTGCGCGACAGTTTACCCGGGATCGACGCAGAGTTTCACCCATTCGCTGGAAGTAAAACTGGCCGATTGGACGGCGCGTCAGCGTAACGCGCGGCACGACGGCTTTGTCCATGCAGCGTTCGACCCGTCGAAGTTTGCGAAGGCGTGGGAGGTCTCGCCTGCCTCGGCTACCGGATTTCGCGAGGCTGCGGCAGGCCGGGGAATGGTGTTCGTAACCCAGACCTCGTCGGATCGTTCGACGGTTGCGCTGGCGCTCGACGATGCCAGTGGCGCGGAGCGCTGGCGCTACAGTCTCGGTAACCTCTCTTACGCCAGCGGGCCTGCGCTCTCCGGCGGGAGTGTCGTCTTCAGCACGATGTTCACATCGTCTGGCAACAATCCGCTGGTGGTGCTCAACGCCGATACCGGTCAATTTACCAAGAACTTCAATTTCGCGTCGCAATGGTCAGTCTTCGCGCCGCCGACGACGTTTGAAAATTCTATATATATTTCAGCTGGATACTATGGAAACGTCGTTTATGGTTATGACCTGAACGGTGACGCCGAGTTGTGGACTGGCAACGGATCGGCTGGCCATACCTGGGACGGCGAGGCCCCCGCTGCCGACAGCCGTTACGTTTATTATTATTCCGGCAATCTCGATGTTTTTGACCGCCTTACCGGTGAGCGGGTCAAAAGCATCACCGATCCGTTCTGGCAATGGAACGGTTATTCCTATGGCGGAACCCCGATGCTGGGATCCGACAACCATGTCATTGCTTATTCGGGTAATGGGATGGGAACCTATGCGATCTCGTTCCCTCTGGTCGATTATGACATTGCGGCAGGTGCTTATCGCTGGCGGACGGCCAATGGGTACAGCGTGATTCCGGCAGTCGCGAATGGCGTGGTCTATGCAGCGAGCAACCAGACCTCGCAATTCGATGCGATCGATGAACAGACAGGCAAGATCCAATGGTCGTGGCCGCGCCCCGCTGGCGAACAGTTCATCGGCAATATCGTGGTGACCGACACCCTGGTTTTCCTGAGCACCGACGCGGCGGTCTATGCGATCGCGACTGATGGAACCCATCAGACAAAGTGGACGGCAAAGACTCCGGGTACGCTCGCGGTCACGTCAAGCGCGAAACTGATCGTTACCCCGATTCAGGGCACTTCGTCGCCAATGAAGGTGACGGCGTATTCGCTTCGATAATCACACCGGGGCATCCCCGGCACCGTGAGAACGCGTGCAGGCTGGTCGCACGGAAAGCGACCAGCCTCTTGCCTCGCGCGCCATAAATAATGTTATGGTGCGGGAGGCAACGACCGCAGGAGAGGCAGGTTGGACTACGAACAGATCCGTTATGCGGTGAACGACGGGATCGCGACGATCACGCTCAACCGCCCCGACAAGCTCAACGCCTTCACCGCGCAGATGATGCACGAGATGATCGACGCGTTCGATCGCGTCGATGCCGACGACGATGTTCGCGCGGTGATCGTCACCGGCGAGGGGCGGGCGTTTTGCGCCGGGGCCGATCTGTCGGGTGGCGCCAAGACCTTCGATTATGAAAATCGCGGCGATGATTCCCCGGTCGGGCCGAATGGCGAATTGCGCTATTCGAGCGAAAGCGCGCGCGACGGCGGCGGGCGGCTGACGCTGCGCATCTTCGAATGCCTCAAGCCGGTGATCGCGGCGATCAACGGCCCCGCGGTCGGGGTCGGTTCGACGATGACCCTGCCGATGGACATCCGCCTCGCCAGCGACAGCGCGCGGATGAGCTT
>JAFKLV010000139.1 GCA_017304125.1 Sphingomonadales bacterium | reverse complement strand
CGACGCGCGCGGCGGCGGCGGACAGCGTGCCCTGTTCAACCGCGGCGGACAGCGCACGCAAATGGCGCAGGTTGAGGTCGAACGGGCGTAGCGACATCCGGCGACCTATATCAAATTCTTATATGACGCGCATGCATTCGATTGGGCGACGCGGGCGCTGCGTGGGTAGGTCTGGTCGATATTCAGCCTTGTCGTCATGCCGGGCTTGACCCGGCATCCAGAGCCAAGGGCGACATCGCTTGCGACTCTGGATGCCGGGTCAAGCCCGGCATGACGGTAAAGGGGTTGCAGTGTCAGGAGATAACAATGGCAGGCCGCGTCGTTCGCAACATTCCCCGCGCTCCCGCCGCGGTGATCGACGGGCTGGCGCATGCCGGCGTCGCCACGGTGCATGAGGCGCAGGGGCGCATCGGGTTGCTCGCCAGCCGGATGCGGCCGATCTACCCCGGCGCGCGGATCGCTGGATCGGCCGTGACGATCTCCGCCCCGCCGGGCGACAATTGGATGCTGCATGTCGCGATCGAGCAATTGCAGCCGGGCGACATTCTCGTCCTCGCCCCGACCAGCCCATGCGAGGACGGCTATTTCGGCGATCTGCTGGCGACCTCGGCAATGGCGCGCGGCTGTCGCGGGCTGGTGATCGATGCCGGGGTGCGCGACGTGCGCGATCTGACCGCAATGGGCTTTCCGGTGTGGTCGCGCGCGGTGTTCGCGCAAGGCACGGTCAAGGCGACGCTCGGCTCGGTCAACGTGCCGATCGTCTGCGCCGGGGCGGCGATTGCGGCGGGCGACGTAATCGTCGCCGATGACGACGGCGTCTGCGTCGTGCGCAGCGCGGATGCCGAGGCGGTGCTGGCCAAGGCGCAGGCGCGCGAGGCGGCGGAGGAGGGCAAGCGCAAGCGGCTCGCCGCCGGCGAACTCGGGCTCGATATCTATGACATGCGCGGCAAGCTTGCGGCGATGGGGCTGGTTTATGAGTGACCTGACCGGCGTGCGCTGCATGTGGATGCGCGGCGGCACCTCAAAGGGCGCGTTCTTCCTCGCGGACGATTTGCCCGATGACCGCGACGCGTTTCTGCTGCGGGTGATGGGATCGCCCGATCCGCGCCAGATTGACGGCATGGGCGGGGGCGATCCGCTGACCTCCAAGGTCGCGGTCGTCTCGAAATCGGCCCGGCCGGGGGTCGATGTCGATTATCTGTTTCTGCAGGTGTTCGTCGATCAGCCGATCGTCACCGACAGCCAGAATTGCGGCAATATGCTCGCCGGGGTCGCGCCGTTCGCGATCGAGCGCGGGCTGGTCGCACCGGCGGGCGAGGAGACGCGGGTCGCGATCTATATGGCCAATACAGGGCAGGTCGCGGTGGCGACGGTGCGCACGCCGGGCGGGCAGGTCGGCTATCACGGTGAGGCGGCGATCAGCGGCGTGCCCGGCACCGCGGCACCGATCCCGCTCGCCTTTCGCGATACCGCCGGATCGAGCTGCGGCGCGCTGCTGCCGACCGGCAATGGGGTGGACGAGATCGACGGCGTGGCGTGCACGCTGATCGACAATGGCATGCCGTGCGTCGTGCTGGCGGCGGGCGACGTCGGGGTGACGGGCTATGAGGATCGCGACACGCTCGATGCTGATGCGGCGATGAAGGCGAAGGTCGAGGCGATCCGGCTCAAGGCCGGGCCGATGATGAACCTGGGCGATGTCACCGAGAAATCGGTGCCCAAGATGATGCTCGTCGCCGCCCCGCGTGAGGGCGGCGCGATTGCGGTGCGCTCGCTGATCCCGCACCGCGTCCACGCCTCGATCGGCGTGCTCGGCGCGGTGAGCGTGGCGACGGCGTGCCTGATCGACGAATCGCCGGCGGCGGCGGTGGCGCAGGTGCCGGCCGGGAAAAACAAGACTTTGGGGGTCGAGCATCCCAGCGGGGTCACCGAATGCGTGGTGACGGTCGATGACGGCGGCGCGCCGGTCGAGGCGGGAATGCTGCGCACAGCGCGCAAGCTGATGGACGGGGAGGTGTTCGCATGAGTGTCGATCGCGAAGGGCGCATCCGCAGCTGGGCGCTCGATCCGTCGCGCCCGTCTTATGTGCCTCCGGCGGGTGCAGTCGATGCGCATTGCCATGTCTTTGGCCCGGCGGCGCAATTCCCGTTCAGCGCGAAGGCGAAATATCTGCCGCAGGATGCGGGGGCGGAGATGCTGTTCGCGCTGCGCGACCGGCTCGGCTTTGCGCGCAACGTGATCGTCCAGGCGAGCTGCCACGGCACCGACAATCGCGCGACGCTCGCCGCGATCGCGCAATCGGGTGGCGCAGCGCGCGGGGTGGCGGTGGTCGATCCGGCGATCGGCGAGGCCGAGCTTGCCGCGCTGCATGCGGGCGGGATCCGTGGCATCCGCTTCAATTTCCTCAAGCGGCTGGTCGACGATGCGCCCAAGGACAAATTCCTCGAGGTGGCGCGGCGGCTCCCTGTCGGCTGGCATGTCGTGGTCTATTTCGAGGCCGATATTCTCGCCGAATTGCGCCCGTTTCTCGATGCGATCCCGGTGCCGCTGGTGATCGATCATATGGGGCGGCCCGATGTGCGGCAGGGGCCGGACGGCGCCGATATGCGCGCGTTTCGCCAGTTGCTCGCCGCGCGCGACGACATCCACTTCAAGGCGACCTGCCCCGATCGGCTCGATCCGGCCGGTGCGCCGTGGGACGATTTCGCGCGCGCAGTGGCGCCGCTGGTCGCCGATTATCCCGATCGCTGCTTGTGGGGCACCGACTGGCCGCATCCCAATATGCAGGATGCGATCCCCGACGACGGCGCGTTGGTCGATATGATCCCGCGCATCGCGCCCGACGCGGTGGCGCAGCGCAAACTGCTGATCGACAATCCGATGCGGCTCTATTGGGCGGACTGAGCCGGGGCGCTATATCGACGGGATGAGCGAGGAGCGATCATCCCCGGTCTGTTACGCGGCGGCGGGCGATGACGCGTATATGGGCTATGCCGCGCGCGACGAGATCGTCGCGGCGCTGACCGAATTGCTCGAGGCGGAGCGAGCCGGCGCGCGGGTCGCGCTGGCCAGCGTGAAGGATGCGGATCGCGACACGCTCGCCGCGCTGATGCGCGCGGTGCGGGCGGATGAGGCGCGATGGTGCGCGATGCTCGACCGCCAGCTACGCCGGCTCGACGCCACGCCGTCGCGCAAGACCGGCGCCTTTTACGGCAAGGCCATGGCGATCGCGGCGCCGCTCGATCGGCTGGCATTCCTCAATCGCGGGCAATCATGGGTGGTGCGGCGGCTGGAAGCGCTGATGCCGCGCGTGCGCGACGATGCGCTCCACGCCGATCTGCGTGCGATGCTCGACAGCCACCGCGAGAATATCGCGGCTGCGAACAAGCTGGTCGAGCAAGCGCGCTAGATTATCTGGTTATTCGTGGGCGGGATGGCGATGCGCCGCCGCGTCAATGCGCGGATCGCGGCCTGCGTTGCCCACTCGTCGGATAAATCCTCGTCTTCGATTTCGATTTCGGTGATCGGCGTCGCACGGACCAGCGGAACAATGCCGAACGGCAATCCGACGATCCGGCCGGTGTCGCGACTGAGAATGATATCGCTCAAAGGGCTGTATTCGTCTGCCAGCCTGTAGAACAGGATGGCGCCGCGCTTCTCGACTTTTGCCGATATTTCAAATTCATCGGCTACGAAGTCGCCGATATTGAGTAGTGTATCTGCCCAATCGCTGACCAGTTTGTCGTTCATCGTTGCGGCATCGAACTCCATGAACAGCTCGCATTCCACACCATTTTCCAGCGATGTTACGCCGGCCCAGGGGGTGGAAAGCCCGTCTGTAGCAAGTGTCAGCACGTCGGGAGTTCTCACGACGAGCACTCGGCGATGTGGGCCGAACCACTTCGTTTGATTATAGAAATTCGCCTCGCCCCGTTCAGCGGCAAAGCCGACCTGGACTTCGCCCCGCGTCCTCCAGAAGGCCAGCCTTGCTGCTGCTGCGGCATCGTAAATCGGATCGTCCGGGGCGCGGGGGACAATCGTTTTGTCGAATTCGATCTCCAGCGCCACGAAACCCGGCGAGAATGGTGTTCTTGCCCTCCGCCAGCGAATTGTGACCTTATTGAATGGCTGGGATAATGAGGCTTCAAGTCTCTCGACGACCTGACGAATAAGTTCGAAAGGCGTTGTGAAGTCGAAGGAATCCGCGCTTGTCGGATTTCCTTCTGTGTCTCTGTAGGCACCCTCGCACGTAGAGGCGCCAGCCTGCATTGTGGTAGCGATCCATTCGCCGTCGACCGCCTCCGGTGGCGCGCCATCTAAAACGGGGCTCAATTCCCCAATCGCGTCGGAAATCGAATATGATGGCACGCCACTCCCTCACCTCGTGCAGTTGCCGCTTCGCGCCCCCCGCTTTGATGAAGCGGGAATCCTATCAGCTTCGTTGATCCAGACAGTGTTCTTTACCCAAAATTACGAGGGCACCTCCCGCCCGCCCACATAACGCTTGCGTTCCAGCTCAGCGCGCCGGCTCGCGCTGCGGGTCTTGAGCAAGTCTTGCCGGGAGAGAATACCGAGAACCCGGCGCGTCCCCGGCTCGACGATCGGGATGCGGCCGATGCCGGATTCGACGATCAGATCGGCGACCACCCCGGTCGGCGTATCCGGATAGGCCGCGGGTTGCGCCGCATCGGAGATCGCATCGGCCAGCGGGGTCGCGTCGTCGGCGCGGTCGATCTGCCAGCGCAGCGCGTCGGTGCGTGAGACGAGCCCGAGCAACCGCCCTTCGTCATCGACCACCGGATAGCTGCGGTGGATCGCCTCATTGGCGAAGAAGGTCACCGCCGTCGCAACGGACATCGTGCCGGGCAGGGTGGCGGGGTCGCGCGTCATGATCTGCGCGGCCTGCAGCATATCGAGCGGGTCGACGGTATATTCCTGCAGGATGTGCCGCCCGCGCCGGGCGATCTTCTCGGTCAGGATCGAACGCTTCATCAGCAGCACGCTGATCGCATAGGCGCCGCCCGCCGCGGCGATCGTATAGGGCGCCGCGGTGAACTGGCCGGTCAGCTCGACCGCGAACAAGGCACCGGTGATCGGCGCGCGCATCGCGCCGCTCATGATCCCGGCCATCCCGATCATCGCCCAGAAGGCCGGGTCGCCCGGCAACAACTGGCCGAGCAGGAACCCTGCCGCGCCGCCGAGGATCAGCAACGGCGCGAGCACGCCGCCCGACGTGCCCGATCCGAGCGCGACCAGCCAGACCGTCGCCTTCACCAGCAGCAAGGCGACGACCACCTTGAGCGGCAGCGAGTCGCTGAGCAGCGCCTCGATGCTGGCATAGCCCGCGCCGAGCACATGCGCGTCGATCAGCCCGCCGAGGCCGACGACGATCGCGCCGATCGCCGGCCACCACATCCAATGGACCGGCAGGCGGTGGAACAGATCCTCGATGCGATAGAGCGCGGTGGAGAGCAGCGCCGCCTCCAGCCCGACGACGAGGCCGATCGCGGCGGCGGCCGGGAGCGTCCACAGCCCGGCCGGCAATGCCGCGGTCATCGGGAACATCGCGCCCGCGCCGAGCAGCAACGGCCGCCAGGCATAAGAGACCAGCGTCGCCACCACGACCGGGACGAAGCTGCGCGGTTTCCATTCGAACAGCAGCACCTCGATCGCCAGCAGGATCGCGGCGAGCGGGGTGCCGAAGATCGCGGTCATGCCCGCCGCCG
>JAFKLV010000138.1 GCA_017304125.1 Sphingomonadales bacterium | reverse complement strand
CAGCGGCGACAGCGGCAAGCAGGGCCGCCCCGCGCTCGACACGCTGCTCGCGGCGCGCAAGGTGGATGTCGTCACCTTCCGCGGCTGGCAGGGGATCGAGCGCGCCGAGGTCGCCAATGCGCGCGCCGGCGCCCCGCGCGAGAAATTCACCTCGCTCGACGCAATGCTCGCCGCGCGCGACCCGGCGTGAATAGAGCGCTTGCGCACCGCGAAAGTGCTGGCTATAGGCGCGCCTCCAGCGACCGGTAGGCCCCCGAAAACGGCCGACGACCGGTACTCCGTCGGGGAGTAGCTCAGCCTGGTAGAGCACTGTCTTCGGGAGGCAGGGGCCGGAGGTTCGAATCCTCTCTCCCCGACCATAAATTCAATGACTTAAGCCGAATCGGCCGATGCGCATTCCGCCGCTTTTGCGGTGGGCGGTCATGCGTAAAAAGTCGTAAAATCCACTCACGCAACACACGCTACGTCCAGGCATTAGCGACGAAGCGTGCGGCAGCGTCCGCCGGCGGTGACGGCACATTAACTTCCGCTCATTAATGGGGCGGGCATGAAGATCATCCCGGCCCTCGCTCTCGTCGCGCTTATCTCGACCACCGCAGCCTGCGGCGGTTCGGACCCCGCGGGCTCGGCGGGCACGACGGCGGTCGCTGCGCCGCAAGCGACGCCCTCCGGTCAGACCGGGCCGACTCCGACCCCGACACCGAGCGAAACCCCGACTCCCGCACCGACCGCGACCCCGACGCCCGAGGCGACGCCGACCCCGGCGCCGCCAGCTGCGTCCTCGACCCCGGTCAGCGCGGCCGAATGGACCGCGCTGCTGAAGGCGGCGAAGCCGGGCAGCACGATCGATCTCGGCACGCGCCGCGTGACATTCGCGCGTTTCGGCGGGCTGTCCAACGTCACGATCAAGGGTGGCGTGTTCGGCTTCATCATCCTCGACAATTGGACCAACGTCACCTTCGACGGCACCCGCTTCGAAGCGGCGCCCGAGGATCGGGTCATGAGCGGCAACATTCCGCCCTATGTCGACGCTTATTCGCCCGTGGGGCTGACGGTTCGCAACGCGACGTTCGTCGGCTACACCGATTCCGCGGGCAATCTCGCCCCCGGCAGCCTCAGGACTCGCGGCGGCAACAATGTCGTCATCACCCGCTCGAGCTTCCACGACCTCAACAATTCGCTCGCGCTCGTCCGCACGACCAACGCGCAGCTGACCGACAATAGCTTCGCCTATATCCGCGAGGGCGTGCAGGTCGTCGGCGCCAGCAATGTCGTTATTGCGCGCAACACCTTCGGCCCGTTCCGCCCCGCCCCCGGCGACCATCCCGACGGTATCCAGTTCTTCACCACCGGCCTGACCAACGCTGATGATCACGGCGTGCGCAACGCGCTGTTCGAGGACAATCTGTTCGATCCGGGCGAAGGCTATCGCGCGCAGGGCGTGTTCATGGGCGACGAGCTCAACCTCGCCGCGCAGGGCCGCGGCCATTCGGACATCACGATCCGCAACAATGTCATGGTCGGCACCGGCTGGCACGGCATCACGGCGGGGACCGCGATCCCCAACCTGCTGATCGAGAACAACAAGCTATTGATCCGGCTCGGCGCCGACGGCGTCACCGACAATTGGATCCTGGTGAAGAACGGCAGCGGCATCGTGCGCAACAATTACGCCGGGAGCATCACCCTCGGCCCCGACGTGACCGCGAGCGGCAATACCTCGGTCAAGCGCGCCGCGACCGCATCGGAAATCACCAATGCGATGACGGTGCTCGCGCAATGGGTGCAGGCCGCGCTGGCCGCCATGTAAACGACCGGACCGGTGCGGCGCGCGCCAGCGTCGGCTGGTGGGCGCCGCACCCCGCCGACGCCATATCGCCGATTGACACCGCCCCTCCCCTTTTCATATAGTATCAATTGCAACTATATGGAGCGATCGACGCCGTGGACGACGCAACTCCCCTTGGCCCGGACGGCGCGGCGGGCGGCTATCTCCCCGGTTTCGGCAACCATGTCTCGACCGAGGCGGTTGCGGGCGCGCTGCCGATCGGGCGAAACGCGCCGCAGCGCGTGCCCTTCGGCCTTTATGCCGAGCAGCTTTCCGGCACGGCGTTCACCGCGCCGCGCCACGACAATCGCCGCTCGTGGCTCTATCGCCTGCGTCCCTCGGCCAACCATGCCGCCTATCGCGCCTATCCCGGCGCTGCGGCGCTGCGCAGCGCGCCGTTCGCGGAGGTCGTGCCCTCGCCCAACCGGCTGCGCTGGGATCCGCTGCCGATCCCGGCCGAGCCGACGGATTTCGTCGATGGCCTCGTCACTTATGGCGGCAACGGCGATGTCGGCGCGGCAACCGGGGTCGGCATCCACCTTTATGCCGCGAACCGCTCGATGGAGCACCGCGCTTTCTTCTCGGCCGACGGCGAATGGCTGATCGTGCCGCAGCAGGGGCGCTTGTCGATCGTCACCGAACTGGGGCTGATCCAAGTCGAGCCGCAACAGATCGCGCTGATCCCGCGCGGGGTGCGGTTCCGCGTCGCGGTCGACGGGCCAAGCCGCGGCTATGTCTGCGAGAATTACGGCGCGCCGTTCAAGCTCCCCGATCTCGGCCCGATCGGCGCCAACGGCCTCGCCAATCCGCGCGATTTCGAAACCCCGGTCGCGCATTTCGAGGATCGCGACGAGCCGACCGAGCTGATCCAGAAATTCCAGGGCGGGTTGTGGACCACGACGCTCGATCATTCGCCGTTCGACGTGGTGGCGTGGCACGGCAATCTCGCGCCGTGCCGCTATGATCTGCGCCGCTTCAACACGATCAACACGGTCAGCTTCGATCATCCCGATCCGTCGATCTTCACCGTGCTGACCAGCCCAAGCGACACGCCGGGCACCGCCAATTGCGATTTCGTGATCTTCCCGCCGCGCTGGATGGTGGCGGAGGGCACGTTCCGCCCGCCGTGGTTCCACCGCAATGTGATGAGCGAATTCATGGGGCTGATCCACGGCGCCTATGATGCCAAGGAAGGCGGCGGCTTCGCCCCCGGCGGCGCCTCGCTGCACAATCAGATGAGCGCCCACGGCCCCGACCGCGCGACTTATGAAAAAGCGATCGCCGCCGATCTCGCCCCGCACAAGATCGACGACACGATGGCCTTCATGTTCGAGACGCGCCACGTCATCCGCCCGACCCGCTGGGCCGACGAGGCGCAGACCCGCCAGCGCGATTACGATCAGGTGTGGGACGCCTTCGCCAAGGCGGAGCTGCCGCGGTGATCCTCCACGGCTATTGGCGTTCGGGCGCGGCTTATCGGGTGCGGATCGCGCTCAACCTCAAGCGGCTCGACTATATTCAGGCCCCGCACGACCTGCGCACCGGGGCGCAGCGCGACGCGGCGTTCCTCGCGCTCAACCCGCAGGGGCTGGTGCCCGCGCTGGAGACGGGCGACGGCATGACGATCACCCAATCGCCGGCAATCCTCGAATGGCTGGAGGAGCGCTACCCCGATCCGGCGCTGCTGCCCGACGGACTAGAGGCGCGCGCCACCGTCCGCGCCATGGCGGCGCTGATCGGCTGCGACATTCATCCGCTCAACAATCTGCGCGTGCTCAATGCGTTGCGCGCCGATTTCGGCGCGGACGGCGACGCGATCTCGCGCTGGACCGCACAATGGATCGGCCAGGGCTTCGCCGCGCTTGAAACCATGATCGCGCGCCACGGCGCGGGTTTCGCGTTCGGCGCGACCCCGACGGTCGTCGACTGCTATCTGGTGCCGCAGGTCTATTCGGCCGAGCGCTTCTCGGTCGACCTCACGCCTTATCCGCATCTCGTCGCGGCCTGTGAACAGGCGCGCGTGCTGCCGGCGTTCGAGGCAGCGCATCCGAGCCGGCAACCCGACGCGGACTGAGCCGCTCAGAGAATCCCGCCGCCCAGCGCCAGCCGCAGAATCGCGATCAGCAGCACGATCAGATTGAAATTGCGGCCCGAATCGCTCGACGAGAGCATGCCGAACAAGGCGCCGACCGCCGCGATCGGCAATGCCGCCCAGTTGAGCCAGCCAAGCAACGGGATCACGCCGGGTATGGCGAACAACAGCGCGACGAGACCGATCAGGATCGAGACGATATTGAGCATAGCGCTGAAGATGGCAGCTCATCAGTGTATTGCAAGGGCAAGACGGCTGATCGCGCGGCATCGATCTCAACCGCTTCCCTTCCGCTGGCGCGTCATCCGCGCTACGGCGGCCTGATGCAGAATCTTCTGATCGTGATGCTGGGGGGCGCCTTCGGCTCGGGCGCACGGCATCTCACCGGGCGCGTGATGCTCGGGTGGCTCGGGCCGAACTGGCCGTGGGGCACATTGACCGTCAATCTCGTCGGGGGCCTGTTGATGGGGCTGCTCGTCGGTTCGCTGGCGCGCTTCTCCACCGGCGGCGGCGAAGGCTGGCGGCTGTTGCTCGGCGTCGGCGTGCTCGGCGGCTATACGACCTTCTCCTCCTTCTCGCTTGAGGTGGTGACGATGATCGAACGCGGGCTGTGGACCGGCGCTTTCGGCTATGTGCTGCTGTCGGTCACCGGTGCGGTGGTCGCGCTGTTCGCCGGCCTCATGACGATGCGGGCGCTGGCATGAGCGAGGCCGTCCGCCAGTTCACCGTCGCCCCCGATGACGACGGCATCCGCGTCGATCGCTGGTTCAAGCGGCATTTGCCCGACACCAGCTTCACGATCGTCGCCAAATGGGCGCGCACCGGGCAACTCCGGCTCGACGGCGCGCGGGTCGGCCCTGGCGATCGCGTCGCCGCCGGTCAGGTGCTGCGCGTGCCCCCGGCCGAGCCGGTGCGTGCCGACGCGCGGCCGGTGCGCCAGCGCCCCACCCTCTCCGAGGATGAAGTGGCGTTCGCGCGCGAAATGGTGATCCACAAGGACGATGCCGCGCTGGTGCTCAACAAGCCCCCCGGCCTCGCGACGCAGGGCGGCACCAAGACCACCGCGCATGTCGACGGCCTGCTCGATGCGCTCGCCTTCGAGGCGGAGGGGCGGCCCAAGCTGGTCCACCGGCTCGACAAGGATACGTCGGGCGCGCTGCTCGTCGCGCGCACCGCGCGGGCGGCGGCGTTCTTCGCCAAATCCTTCTCGGGGCGCTCGGCGAAGAAAGTCTATTGGGCGCTGGTCGTCGGCGTGCCCTCGATCGAGGACGGCACGATCGACCTGCCGATCGCCAAGCAACCCGGCACCGGCGGCGAGAAGATGCATGTCGACGAGGCCGAGGGCCAGATCGCACGCAGCCGCTATCGCGTGATCGAGCGCGCCGGCAATCGCGCGGCCTGGGTCGAGCTGCAGCCGTTCACCGGGCGCACCCACCAGTTGCGCGTCCATATGGCGGCGATCGGCCACCCGATCCTCGGCGACGGCAAATATGGCGGGCAGGCGGCGTTCCTGACCGGCGGGATCAGCCGCAAGATGCACCTCCACGCGCGGCGCATCCGCGTCGATCACCCCGATGGCGGCAAGATCGACGTCACCGCCGAGCTGCCGCATCATTTCGCGGAGAGCCTCGCCGGGCTCGGCTTCGACCCGGCGGCGGGCGACAATCTGCCCCCCGACACCCCGCCGCCGCCGACGCGCGAGACGCAAAAGGCCAAGGCGCGCGCGCATGCCAAGACGGTGCGCAAGGCGCGGCGCGGCGAGCGGCGCTCGCGCGGGCCGGGCGGCGGACGCGGCTGATGCATCCCGACGCCGCCTTCGCCATGTC
>JAFKLV010000137.1 GCA_017304125.1 Sphingomonadales bacterium | reverse complement strand
CGGTCATAGCTGGACCCCGGCTTGCGCCGGGGTAGGGCGCCGTATAGGACTCAAACGCCCGCTATTCCGGCCGATCGTCCGCCAGATTGCGCGTGACCTGCGCCAGCAATTCGCGCAGCAGCGCCACCCGCTCGGGCGACATATCGCGGATCGCGCGTTCGTTGACCTCCGCGACATGCGGCAGCAACAGCGCCTCCAGCGCGCGCGCCTTTTGCGTCAGGTGGATATGCACGCGGCGGCGATCGGTGCGGCTTTGCTCGCGGCGCACCAACCCCTTCTTTTCCATCCCGTTGATCGCCGCCACCGCCGCCGGTTCGTTGAGCCCGGCGCGGCGGCTCAGCTCGCGCTGCGTCACCCCGTCCTCCGCCCATAAGGCGCGCAGGAAGCGCCACTGCCCCGCGGTCACGCCATAGGGCAGCGTGCGCCGTTCGAGCGAGCGGGTGAAGGCGCGGAACGCCATGCGGGTGAGATAGCCGATGCTGTTCGACGTCTCGGCGTAGAAAGCGACCGGGTGCATGCTGGTGCCCAAAGGAAACTCCCCCGCCGTAATGCGCAGAGCGCTGGCCAATCGACGGCAATCATCTTAGCACTCTAAGCACAAGATCATAGGCTAAGAGAGGATGATAGCATGAAAATCGGCATGATCGCGTCGTTCACCGCGCTTCCCGGCAAGGCCGAGGCCTTGCTTCAGGCGCTGCGCGACAATGTCGCCTTCGTGCGCGAACGCGAGCCCGATCTGCGCTGCGATATCTTCGTCGCCGAGGATGATGCGCACAAGATTTCGCTGGTCGAAGTCTATGCCTCGCAAGCGGCCTATGACCTTCACCGCAGCGCGCCCTATGGCGCCGAGCTGCTCGCGCGCGTCCAGCCGCATATGGACGGCTGGCCAAACGGCGCCCGCTTCCGCGTCGACGGCTGACCGCGGCTTGCCCTCCGTCGCGAAAAGCAATAGTAGTTAGGAAACTAAATAAAGACCGCAACGACGGAGGGGATGATGATGAACGCAGCCACACTGCGGCGCTGGGCCATCGTGTCGAGCGCGCTGGTGCCACTCACCGCGCAGGCGCAGGAGGCGCCGCCCCCCGCCGCGGCGGAGGCGCAGGCCGCAGGCGACATCATCGTCACCGCGCAGCGCCGCGAGCAGCGGCTGCAGGATGTGCCGGTCGCGGTGACCGCGTTCAGCGCCGACCAGCTCAAGAGCAACAATGTCGAATCCGTCCAGGATATCGCCACCCGCACCCCCGGCCTCAGCATCGGCCAGGTCGATCCGATCAATCAGAATTTCTCGATGCGCGGCATCGGCAGCGCATCGGGGATCAGCCAGAATGCCGGCGGTGACGCCTCGGTGGTGGTGTTCGTCGACGGGGTTTACGCCGGGCGCGGCGGCATCCCCGATCTCGACGCGCTCGATCTGGAACGCGTCGAGGTGCTGCGCGTGCCGCAGGGCACATTGTTCGGCAAGAATGCGATCGGCGGGCTGGTGCAGTTCATCAGCCGCCGCCCCGCGGCCGATCCGGCGTTCCACATCGAGGGCGGCTACGGCAATTACAACCGCTACAGCATCGTCGCTTACGGCAATACACCGATCACCGACACGGTGTTCCTGTCGGTCGGCTTCTCGCACAAGCAGCGCGACGGGTTCGAGTTCAACGAAACCACCGGCAATCGCGTCAACAACCAGAATCTGACCACGGGGCGCGTCGCGCTGCGCTTCGTGCCGACCGACAAGCTCGATATCGTGCTGCGCGCCGACTGGGCCGATCAGAATCAGCTCGGCAACCCGCGCCACAATATCTGCAACACCGCCTTCGCCGGCGGGATCCACTGCGTCGGGATCAACCCCGATCCGCGCGTCGTCAACGCTTATACCGACGGCTATATCAAGCGCTTCATCCAGACCTATAGCGCCGAGATCAATTACGATACGCCGCTCGGCAAGCTCACCTCGGTCACCGCGGTGCGCAAGGTCGATTTCCGCTTCCTGACGCCGTTCTTCAGCAACCCGGTCAATCCGCCCAACCAGATCGAATCGACCGATTTCGGGCATGAGTGGGACAATCAGCTGAGCCAGGAATTGCGGCTGGCGTTCAATGCTTTCGACAACAAGCTGCATGGCCAGACCGGCATCTATTATCTGCGCGAGCATAATAATCGGATCGAGGGGCAGATTCAGGATTTCGCCACCCCCGCGATCAGCGGCACGGCGATCTATCCGCAATATGCCCGCGCGCGCAGCTTCGCGGTGTTCGGGCAGGTCGATTATGACCTCCTCCCCACCGTCACCGCCACCGTCGGCGCGCGGATGACGTGGGAGCATAAGGAGGGCGAGTTCGCCGGCTATAAGGTCAGCGGCCCCGGGCTCCCGCCGCCGCTCGGCTCGCTCGCCGGTTATGACGTCGAGGGCGCGAAAAGCTGGAAGGCGTTCACCCCGCGCTTCGCGCTCAACTGGAAGGTGACGCCCGATGTGATGCTCTACGGCTCGGTCGCGCGCGGCTATAAGAGCGGCGGGTTCCAGGGGCTGTCGGGCACCGCCGCCGGCGCCGCCACGCCCTATGACCCCGAATATGCCTGGGGCTATGAGGTGGGCGCCAAGACGCAATGGTTCGATCGCAAGCTGACCTTCAATCTCGCGCTGTTCCGCACCGATTATAAGGATCTGCAGGTTTCGCAGCTCATCCCCTTGTGCTGCGTGGTGGTGAGCAACGCCGCCAAGGCGCGGCTGCAGGGCGTCGAGGTGGAAGCGGTCGCGCGGCCGTTCGCCGGCTTCCAGCTCGACGGCAGCTATTCCTATCTCGATGCCAAGTTCACCGCTTATTCGATCCCCGGCCAGAATTACACCGGCAACCAGCTGCCGCGCTCGCCGAAGAACAAGTTCAATATCGGCGCGCAATATGAGCTGCCGCTGGGCGATTGGTCGACCAAGGCGCGGGTCGATTATGCGTGGGTCGGCGACGCTTATTTCGAGGCGTCGAACATCCCGCAGCAATTGTGGCCGGCGCATGAGAATCTCGATGCGCGGCTGTCGCTGCGCGCGCCCGGCAAGGCGTGGGAAGTGTCGGTGTGGGGCAAGAATCTCACCAATGCGCTGGTGCCGACCTATGTCACCTATTTCGGCCTGTATCAGCAGACATTGGTGCCCTACGCGCCGCCGCGGACCTATGGCGTGACGCTGGCATTCGATATGTGACGGCAAGCTCCCCTCCCTTGAAAGGGAGGGGAGAAGGCTCGTTTAGAACCGCGGCAGCGGCATATTGCCGGCGACGCCGCAGGCGACCGCCGCCGCCCCGACGCTGAGCGGGATATTCGCATCCCCCAGCGCGGCCGAAATGCGCAGCAGATCGCCGAAGGTCATCGGCTCGCGGCGATAGCCGTCGCGATGCTGCACCGCCGCCCGCGACAGGCGATCGAGCTGGCGATCGCTGAGATGGCCGTGCAGGAAATCGCTGGCGCAATCGGCGCGGCGCTGGTCCATCCCATAATCCTGCAAGGTCACCGAAATCCGCTCGCGCGAGGCGGCGCAGCCGGCCAGCGCCAGCGACAATCCCGCGGCGGCGATCGAGGCACGGGCAATAACAGACGAACGCTTCGTCATAGACTGTCTCCTGTCGCTCCCGGCAACATTACACCGCTTAGCGGCAATTCTCGCGCTCGATCGCGCGGCCGGCAAGCGCGGTGGCATCGGGGAAGTGAGCGGCGGCTGAACGATCAGGTTGCTCTGCCGGCAGGTGGGACGAAGCCGCCGTTCACAACTACCCCGGCGAAGGCCGGGGTCCAGCGTCAAGCCGGTCGTACCTGGACCCCGGCCTTCGCCGGAGCGGAAAGTGGAGAGCGGATCGGAGTTTCCGCCGTTTGCGCTATTTCGCCCAGCGGTCGGCGCGCGCCTTCGTCTCGGCGGCGCGGTCGAGCGGCTCGCCGGCGATGATCGACTGGATGAAGTCCATCTGCCCGGTATCGCCGCCTGCCTGGCGATAGTCGCCGGCTTGCGGCGCTGCGGGCGCGGCATAGCGCAGCCGCCAGCCGCCCTCGGTGCGGCACGCGACGCTCGCCAGCCCCGATGCGGTGAAGCCGCGGCACAAATTGCCGTCGCGACTGCGGAAGGTCATCGCCACGCGCACCGCGCCGCCATCACCGGACAATTGCCGGTCGAGCGCGGCGACGGTCGGCGCGGGCAATGCCAGCGCATCGCGCTCGCCGCCTGCGCTGCTGCCGCCGCCGCCGACAAAGCTCTGCCCGGCGAGCACCGCGACCAGCACGCTCGCGGCGATCGCGCCGGGCACCAGCCAGCGGCGCGGCGACGGGCGGGATGCGGCGGCGGCCGCCGCGTCCCGCGCCTTGCGCGCCGCGGCGAGCGACACCACCGTCGCCGCCGGGCGCTCAGGCGCGGGCGTCGTCAGCTCGGCCGCCGGCAGATCGGCGAGCGGCGCGAAGGCGACGGCGAAGCGCGCCTTCATCCGCCGATGTTGCTCGGCCAGCGCCGCCAGCGCCGGATCGGCGGCGACCGCTTCGGCGGTCCGCGCCGCGGTGGGTTCGTCGAGTTCGCCGTCCACCCAGGCGATGATCGTCGCCTCGTCGATCGTCTCAGCCATGGGTCAATCCTCCAACAACTTCATCAACGCCTGCCGCCCGCGCACCAGCCGGCTGGTCAGCGTTCCCATCGGGATATCCAGCACCTCGGCCGCCTCGGCATAGGCCAGCCCCTCGATCATCACGAGCGCCACCGCCTCGCGCTGCTCGTCGGGCAGGCGGCCAAGCGCGCGCATCAGATAGCCAAGTTCGACCGTCGTCTCCGCCTCGCCCGGCGCGCCGATGCTCAGCCCCTGCTCCTCGTCGACCAGCACCCGATCGCGCCGCTGATGCGCCCGCGCGGTATCGATCCACAGGTTGCGCATGATGCGATAGCCCCAGGCGGCGAAATTGCTGCCCGGCTGCCATTGCGCGCGCGACTTGAGCATCCGTTCCGCCGCGGCCTGCGTCAGATCGTCCGCGTCCGCCGCATTGCGCGCCAGACCATGGGCGAAACGCCGCAATCGCGGCAACAGGCTTGCCAGATGCCGCTCGAACTCGTCCAAATATCCTCCGCCGCTGGTTCATGCGGATGAAACGTCCACCGCCCGTCGTTTCATCCACCGAGCGACACGAAAAAGGAAGATGGCGATGAAAACGGGGATCAAGGCCGTGATGCTGGCGCTGGCGATCGGCGCGACTGCGCCGGCCCCCGCGCAATTGCTCGGCGGCAGTGGCGGCGGGCTGGGCAATACGCTCGGCGGCGTCACCGGCGGGCTGACCGGCGGATTGCTCGGCACGCCGACCGGCCCCAACGGATCGGTGATCTCGCGGCTCGATGCGCCGCTGTCGGCGATCGGCAATAGCGTCAATTCGCTCACCCCCACCGATCTGCTGTCGGCGCGACGGCAACGGCTGCGCGCGCTGGTGCATGAGAATCGCGCGCTGCTCGATATCGACGATGACGGCAATCCGATCCGCCGTGACGAGATCGTCGGGGTCAACCTCGGCGGCGAGGCGCTGGCCAAGGCCAAGGCCGCGGGCTTTGCGATCACGCGCACCGAGCCGATGGACGGCATCGGCCTGACCGCGACCGTCCTCGCCCCGCCGCGCGGCAAGCCGGCACGCAAGGCGATCGAGGCGCTGCGCGCGATCGATCCGGCCGGCGATTATACGCTCGATCACGTTTATGAGCCGGCACGTGCGCCGCTCGCCCCCGCGCAAGGACCGGCGGCCGATGGCAAC
>JAFKLV010000136.1 GCA_017304125.1 Sphingomonadales bacterium | reverse complement strand
CCTTGCCGTCGATGCCGCTGTATTTCTGGGGCGATGCCGACGGGCGCCGCTATTTCGAGAGCTACTTCGACACGTTTCCGGGGCCGCCCAACGTCTGGCGGCACGGCGATTGGCTGAAGCTGATCGAACGCCCCGAGTCGGTGACGTCGATGATCTTCGGACGGTCGGATTCGACCATCAACCGGCACGGCATTCGCATGGGCACGGCCGAGTTGTATCGCGTGGTCGAGGAGTTCGACGAGGTCGCACGTGCCAACGTGACGGCGTTCCTGGAAAGCAAGCCCATGGAAAATGTTGCAAATCTGGACGCCGGCTATTGATGATGAGGGTTACCTTGATTGTCCGTAAACCTATGCCTCGCTATGGCCGCTGCCGATGAGCGATAATCCAGTCCAACTGATCGATCCGGTGCGCCACGGCGACGCGCGCGGCTGGTTCACCGAATATTATACCGAGCGCCGCTTCGCCGAGCGCGGCATCACCTGCCGCTTCGTGCAGGACAATCATTCGCTGTCGGTGCCGGCGCTGACCTTGCGCGGGCTGCATTTCCAGACCCCGCCGCACGGGCAGGACAAATTGGTGCGCTGCATCCGCGGCCGCATCCTCGACGTCGCGGTCGACGTCCGGCGCGGTTCGCCGACCTATGGCCAATCGGTTGCGGCGGAATTGTCGGCGGAGAACGGGCGGCAGTTGTTCGTGCCGATCGGCTTCGCGCACGCCTTCCTCACGCTCGAGGACAATTGCGAGGTGACCTACAAGGTCTCCGATTATTACGCCCCCGATTGCGACGGCGGCATCCGCTGGGACAGCGTCGGGATCGACTGGCCGGTCCCGGCCGGCGCGTCGCCCGAATTGTCGGCGAAGGACGCCAGGCTCCCGACGCTGGCCGAATTCGACAGCCCCTTCCCCTATGACGGTCGCCCGCTGGCGCCGCTTGCTTGAGGCCTGATATGCGCATTTTCGTCACCGGCGGCGCCGGGTTCATCGGCTCGGCGCTGGTTCGCCACCTGATCGCCAATACCAGCCACGAAGTACTGAACTTCGACAAACTCACTTATGCCGGCACGCTCTCGACCGTCGAGGAAGTGGCGCAGAGCAACCGCTATCGCTTCGTCCAGGGTGATGTGTGCGATGCGAATGCGGTGCGGCAGGCGATCGAGGAATTCCGCCCCGAGGTGATCACCCACCTGGCGGCCGAGAGCCATGTCGATCGCTCGATCGACGCGCCCGATGCGTTCATCCAGACCAACCTCGTCGGCACCTATACGATGCTCGCCGAAGCACGCGGTTATTGGCAGTCGCTGGAGGGCGCGGCGAAGGATGCGTTCCGCTTCCATCATATCTCGACCGACGAAGTGTACGGCTCGCTCGGCGACGAGGGGCTGTTTACCGAAGACACCCCCTATGACCCGCGTTCGCCTTATTCGGCGTCCAAGGCGGGGAGCGACCATCTCGTGAGTGCCTGGGGGCATACGTTCGGGCTGCCGGTGCTGATCACCAATTGCTCGAACAATTACGGCCCCTATCACTTCCCCGAGAAGCTGATCCCGCTGATGATCGTCAAGGCGCTCGCCGGGGATACGCTGCCGGTTTACGGCAAGGGCGCCAATGTGCGTGACTGGCTGTTCGTCGAGGATCATGTCCGCGCGTTGCAGGCGGTGTTCGAGCGCGGCGCGCCGGGCCGCACCTATAATGTCGGCGGCAACAACGAGAAGAAGAACCTCGAGGTGGTCGAGACGGTCTGCGCGATCCTCGATCGCGAGCGCCCGCGCGGCGACGGCAAGTCATACAAGGAACAGATCGGCTTCGTCGCCGACCGGCCGGGGCATGACGCGCGCTATGCGATCGACGCCAGCCGCATCCGCGACGAGCTCGGCTGGGAGCCGGCCGAGACGTTCGAGAGCGGGATCGAAAAGACGGTGCGCTGGTATCTCGCCAACGAGCCGTGGTGGCGCACGATCGTCGACGAGCGGCAGGCCGATAAACGGCGCGGACTGGCGGCGTAATGCGGGAGATTCTGATCACCGGCGGCAACGGGCAGCTCGGCACCGAGCTGAAACGCTATCCGTGGCCGGCGGGCTGGGCGATCGTCGCGGTCGATATCGACGAGCTCGATCTGCGCGATACCGCCGCGATCGAGGCGATGGTCGCGTCGCGCACGTGGGCGGCGGTCATTTCGGGCGGAGCCTATACCGCGGTCGACAAGGCCGAGGACGACAATGTCACCGCCTGGGCGGTCAACGCGCTCGCCCCGGCCGCCTTCGCCAAGGCGTGCCGTGAGGCGGATATCCCGCTGGTCCATGTCTCGACCGATTATGTGTTCGACGGCGCCAAACAGGGCCGCTGGGCGCCGGGCGACGCGACCGGGCCGCTCGGCGTTTATGGCGCATCGAAGCTCGGCGGCGATCTCGCCGTCGCCACCGGCTGCCCGCGCCACGCGATCGTCCGCACCTCCTGGGTGGTCTCGGCGCACGGCAATAATTTCATCAAGACGATGCTCCGCGTCGGCGCCGAGCGCGACACGCTACGCGTCGTCGACGATCAGCATGGTGCGCCGACCGCGGCGGCCGATCTTGCGGCAACGGTCGCGACGATCGCGCTGCGCATGGCCGACGATGCGCAGGCCCCCGCCGGCACCTTCCACTTCAGCAACGCCGGTGAGACGACGTGGTGCGGTTTCGCGCGCGCGATTTTCGCCGGTGCGGCGAAGCGCGGCGGCCCTTCGCCGCAGGTCGAGGCGATCGCCACCGCCGATTACCCGACCCCCGCGCGCCGCCCGACCAATTCGCGGCTGGATCACGACGCGATTACCGCCGCTTACGGCATCACCCCGCGCGCGTGGCAGGACGCGCTCGACGATATTCTCGACGAACTGATCGGAGCCGCCAAGAAATGAAGGGCATCATCCTCGCCGGCGGGTCCGGCACGCGGCTCCATCCGGCGACGCTGGCGATCAACAAGCAGTTGCTGCCGGTCTATGACAAGCCGATGATCTATTATCCGCTGTCGGTGCTGATGATGGCCGGCATCCGCGATATCCTGATCATCTCCAGCCCCGAGTTCATCGACAATTACCGTCGCATGTTCGGCGACGGCAGCGACTGGGGCCTCGCCATTTCCTATGCCGAGCAGCCGCGCCCCGAGGGACTGGCGCAAGCCTTCACGATCGGGCGCGATTTCGTCGGCGGCGACAATGTCGCCTTGGTGCTGGGCGACAATATCTTCTTCGGCGCGCGGCTCACCAATTTGCTCGCCAGCGCAGTGGCGCGCACCGAGGGCGCGACGGTGTTCAGCTATCGCGTCGAAGACCCCGAACGCTATGGCGTGGTCGAACTCGATCGCGACGGGCGCGCGATCAGCCTGGAGGAAAAGCCGGCGCAACCGCGCTCGAACTGCGCGGTGACCGGGCTCTATTTCTACGACAATCGCGTGCTCGATCTGGCGCGCGATCTCAAGCCGTCGGCGCGCGGCGAGCTGGAGATTACCGATCTCAACCGGCTCTATATGGAATCCGGCGACCTTTACGTCGAACAGATGGGCCGCGGTTATGCGTGGCTCGATACCGGGACGCACGACAGCCTGCTCGAAGCGAGCGAATTCGTCCGCACGATCCAGCACCGCCAGGGCATCCAGATCGCGTGTCTGGAGGAAATCGCCTATCTGCAGGGCTTCATTACCGCCGAGCAGGCATTGGCGCGCGGCGAGGCACTGAGCAAAACCGCTTACGGCCGCGCGATCGTCAACGCGGTGCGCGAGGATCAGAGCCGGTCGGCCTAGCCGGTCATCGTGACATCGATCACCCGATCGATCGTCGCGTCGTCCACCTGGACCTGACCGTCGAGCATCAGCATCGCGAGGCCGTGCGCGAGCGCCCATGAGCGCAGCGCGAAGACGCGCGCGTCCGTCCCCGGCGCCGCCAGCGCCGCGGCACCGGCCTTGAGCATCGTCATCGCCTCGTCGTTCGAATTTTCGGCGTGGCCGGGCGTCACCGGGTGCGCAAAGACCAGCCGGAACAGCCCCGGATTGTCGCGTGCGAAGCGAACATAGGCCGCTCCCGTCGCGCTGAACCCCGCCGCCCCGCCGCCGGCCCGCTCGGATGCCGCGCGCTGCGCCGCCGCCAGCCGCGTCAGCGCCTCACCCGCGAGCGCCGCCATCAGCGCGGCCTTGTCGGGGAAATGGCGATAGACCGCGGTCGCGCTGACCCCCACCCGTCGCGCGAGTTCGCGCAGCGACAGATCGTCGGCATCCTGCTCCTCGATCAGCAGCAAGCCTTCCGCGACCAGCGCCGCGCGCAGATCGCCGTGGTGATAGGGTTTCGCCGCAGCCGTCATCACCGGTCGATAGCGCGCGACGACGGTCCGCGGCAAGAGCGATGTTGACAACGCTCACATCGCCGCTATGTTTACGGCACTCACATGAGGAGAATCGCCGTGGCCGGAACTATCGAAACCGCGATCCGCTCGGTCGTTACCAAGGGCATCGGCGCGGTCGCCGATTTCAACCGCAAACGCATGCCGGAAACCGATCATCCCTTTCTCAACGGCATCCACCGCCCGCTCGGCGGCGAGATGACATTGGTCGACCTGCCCGTCACCGGCACGATCCCGACCGCGCTCGACGGGCGCTATCTGCGCATCGGCCCCAATCCGGTCGCCCCCGATCCGGCGGGTTATCACTGGTTCGTCGGCGACGGGATGGTTCACGGCATCGCGGTCAAGGACGGTCGCGCGCTTTGGTATCGCAACCGCTGGATCCGCTCGCGCGCGGTCGGTGCGGCGCTCGGCGAGGCCCCTGCCCCCGGCCCGCGCCGCGGTGACTTCGATACGGTCAACACCAATGTCGTCGATATCGCGGGGCGCACCTGGGCGCTGGTCGAGGCGGGCAGCTATCCGGTCGAGCTCAACGACACCCTCGACGAGCAGACCTACAATCCGTTCGACGGCACGCTCCAGGGCTCGTTCACCGCACACCCGCATCTCGATCCGCTGACCGGCGAAAATCACGCGATCACCTATGACGCGACCGACCCGGAAACGATCCGCCACGTCGTCGTCTCGGCGGAGGGCAAGGTGATCCGCGAACTGCCGATCGCGGTGAAGCACGGCCCGTCGATCCACGATTGCGCGATCACCGCGCGCTATGCGGTGATCCTCGATCTGCCCGTCACTTTCTCGATGAAGGCGCTGATCGGCGGGCATCGCTTCCCCTATCGCTGGAACCCGGAGCATCACGCCCGCGTCGGGCTGCTGCCGCGCGACGGCACCGCGGAGGACGTGATCTGGTGCGACGTCGACCCGCTCTACGTCTTCCACGTCGCCAACGCCTATGACGACGCCGATGGCCGCGTCGTGATGGACGTCTGCGCCTATGAAACCATGTTCGCCGGCGGCGCGGAGGGGCCCAACGGCCGCAACCTCGGGCTCGAACGCTGGACGATCGATCCGCAGGCGAAACAGGTGACGAGGCGGACGATCGACGCTTCCGCGCAGGAATTCCCACGCCCCGACGAGCGCCGCTTCGGCCAGCCCTATCGCTATGCTTATACGATGGCGCTGCCGGAGAGCGACGACGATGCCTTCATCGGGGCGACGCGGCTCTACAAGCACGATCTGGAGACCGGCACGCGCGAGACGCATGATTTCGGCACCGGCCGCTATCCCGGCGAGTTCGTTTTCGTCCCCGCGCGCGCCGATGCGGCGGAGGATGAGGGCTGGCTGATCGGGCTGGTGATCGATCTGCCGCAGGAGACGACCGATCTGGTGATCATCG
>JAFKLV010000135.1 GCA_017304125.1 Sphingomonadales bacterium | reverse complement strand
CTTGAACCGATCGAGATCGCGCGCGAGTAATGAGAAAAGCTGCCGCGCAGCGACCGCTTCGTCTAGCTCGCGCTCGCAACGGGCGCGGTTGGCAAGGTCGGTGAGCGGATCGTGCGAGGCAAGATGCTCGATCGCGCGCTGGGCGCGCTTGCGATCGGAAAGATCGCGGACCGCGAGCACTTCGCAGCGCCGGCCGCGATATTCGATCATCTGGGTCGCGATCTCGATGATCTGGTCTTCGTCCGCGCTGCCGTGGATCCGCGCCTCGACAGTGAGCCCTTCCAATATCTCGAGCGCGCCCCCGCCGACGGGCTCGAACCAGGTCGACGGTGTACTGCCGATCAATGCCGCGCGGTTGACGCCGAGCATGGCGCGGAGCTGGCGGTTGACCTCCACGATCTGTCCTCCGCTGACGATTGCCAGCCCCTCAAGCGTCGCGTCGGCGAGCCCGCGTGCATCGGTGAGCCAGCGGTCGATGAACGATCCGGCGAGCGCGAGCGTCAGCAGGACGAGATTGGCGAGTACGATCGCCGGCACCAGCCATTCGCGACTGAGGATCGGCGTGCCGGCGACCGCGCGTGTCGGATCATAGCTCAGCGTGGTGGCGGACATTGCGGTAAAGTGCAGCACGACGATCGACAGCACCGCCAGCAGCGCGGGTAGGAAGATCTTCTTCCGCCCCCATGTAGCGGAAAAGACGACGAAGGCGGCGCCAAACAACAAAGCGGAGAGCGCCAGCGAAATCACGATCGGCGTCATCGCGTAGCTGATGCGGGCCGGTGCGATGATTGCGGCCATGCCGGTGAAATGCATCCCGTGGATGCCGATCGCGGCGCCTGTTCCCGCGATCATGCTGCGAACGATCCCTGGCGCCCGCCCGAGCCAGTGGAACACCCCCCAGAAGAAGGCGATCGCGATCGTGACCGAGAGCAAAGTGAGGCCGACGCCGAATTCGATCGGCATCGGGCCGCGATAGGCGAGCATCGCGACGAAATGGGTCGCCCAGACGCCGACGCCTTCCGCCACCGCGGCGATCATCAGCCATTGCCGCCGACGCGCCTCGACGCACAGCGTCGAGCGGTTGAGCAGCACGAAGACGCCTATGTTTCCGAGCAGGCAGATCAGCGCGGCGAGCACGACCAATCTGATGTCGTGCTGATCAGTCGCGCATTCGAGCACGTTGAACATAAGGCTCCCCTAACGACGGGGAAACGTTTCACATGGATGTAAATTTCTCGTTATGGAGGTTCGGGCAGCTGGCATCATCGCCCTCAATTTGGGGGCTTTTTCTGGGTCTCGCGGTGTAGCGCCGCGCGCGTGGCAGTGGCGGGCGTATCGGCCCAGATGGTGTCATCGGAGAGGGGTGGCCGACCAATGTGTCGGAACTCTTCTCCCTGACGATAATCGGTCACAATAGGGGGCTCGACCCGGCGCAGAATGCCAGTATTGACCCGCTGGACAACAAAGACGTGCAGCCTCGGCGCCGCCGCCCGTTCACCGCCGAGTATGGCTATTCCTCGCATCGATTGCGCGGTCTTCAGCTATCGTTGAGATCACGGCCTCTTAGATGGCCCGGTCCGACTATAGGCTGGACAGGATAGACGCATATCTATCGCAAAAGCTCCCGCGTCGCGTCGAGCGAGAAGGACCGGATCGAGATTTGCGCCAATGTGTCGAATCTGTTCGACAAGCCGCCACCGCACGGGTCGCTCTATTCGCCATTCTAGGACGTGATCGGGCGCCATTTTCCGCTTGGCGCGAAAGCGATATTCTAAAGGACTGACCGCTCGCCGCCATCGACGCGGTGAACGAAGGGGGGCGGTGCCCGCTCAAGAAGAGCAGGCACCGCCTCGCCGATCAGCTTGCCGAAGGTTCGGTCGCGGGTGCCGCAGCGGGTTTCGCTGCAGGCGTCGCGGCCGGCTTTGCTGCGGGCTTCGCAGCGCGCGGCTTGCTCGGCTTCTTGGCGGGCGCGGCTGCGGCGCTAGCCTTGGGTGCGGCCGCCTTGGCGGTCGCCGGCTTTGCCGCCGCCGCGGGCTTTGCGGTGCTGGCTTTCGGCGCGCTGGCTTTCGCTGCAGCCTTCGGTTTCGCCGCCTTGGCGGGCTTCGCTGCCGGCGCTGCGGTGGTTGCCGCCTTGGGCGCCGCTGCGGCCGGGGCCGCCGCTGCCTTCTTGCGGCCGGCCGGAGCCGCCGCCTTCGGCTTTGCCGTCTTGGTCGCCGCTGGTGCGGCTACCTTGGCGCCGGCCGGAGCCTTCGCGACGGCAGCCTTCTTTGCGGGGGCAGGACGCGAAGCGGCCGAGGGTGCCGCTACTTTCGCCGCAGGCGCTGCCGCGGATGCGGCGGCGGGCTTGCGTCCGAGCCCGAGGCGCTTGGCGACTTCGCGGCGCTCTTCCGAATAGCCGGGAGCGACCATCGGATAAGTCTTGGGCAGCTTATAACGTTCGCGATATTCCGCGGGGGTCAGCCCGTGCGTGCCAAGATGACGCTTCAGGCTGCGATAGGGCTTGCCATCAATCAGACTGAGGATGTGGTCGCGCGACGCGAGGCTTTTGCGCACCGTCACCGCCGGCTCATATTCGGGCGTAGCGGGGGTCGCAGGCTCGGCCGCGCTGGCGAGTGCCGTGCGCGTGGACGTGATCAGTTTTCCGAGGTCTTCGTTCGGCACTTGGTTGTTCGAGAGATAGGCGCTCAGCAACTGCACCGTCAGCTGCGTGAGATCGGGCTGCTCATTCTCTGCCATCTGGGACTCCGTATCGAGAAAAGGCCGGATTAGCGGGCATGCGATACTTGGATTACTTTTCGACTAAGAAAAACCCCCTTTTTATAAAATCGCGCGGTTTTGAAGATCCGGGCTGAGTGTTTTGCCACCGGATATTGCTGGAGTAGATGCTCCTCCATCGTCGTTGATGGCGCGATAGGGCGATAAAAAATGGTGACTAATGAAGAATCTATTCTTCGGTCGCATGGGATTTGTCCGCGGAAAAGCGCGTTGGTGAGGCGGCCGATACGCCTGCTCGTGCTACTGGAAAAGAGTCGATCTTTTTTTCGGTAAGAAGATGAGCCGTCGAGGTGCACGCGTTCTCTCTCCCACGCCTTTCCTCAATTAAAGCGCGGCGGAATTCGTGTGGGTAAAAGCAGACTAGGGTCGAATGGATCAAGGACGAGAACGGTATTCGCGATCCTTCATCCGCGTTGTCCAGAAGGTCAGGTCGTTGGCGCAGGGCTTTCGCATTCCTGCCGCAGCCAGTTGCGGAAAAGCGTGAAGGCTTTGATCCGTTTGCTGCTTTCCGGAAAGGCGAGCCAATAGCGGCGCTCCTCTATCAGCGGTGTATCGATCGGGATGATCAATTCACCTGCGCTTAATTCCGGAGTAATCAGGAAGCTCGGCAATAGCGCCGCACCGCCACCGGCTTTCACCGATTGGGCGAGCATCAGGAAGTGGCTGGCGCTGGGAAGGTTCTCCAGTTCGGGGCCGGGGAGACCGAATAGTGCGAACCACCGCGCCCAGGCATCCTTGCGCTGTGACTGCACCAATAGAGGGACGCGAAGAAGGTCTTCGGGCGAAGAGATCGCATAACGTTCGAGTAGCTCGGGTGCGACAACGGGCACGACATGCTCGCTGAACAGCAGATCATGCTCGGCGCCCGGCCAGTCAGGACCGCCGACATGGATCGCGCCGTGAAAAGCCTCGCGCGTAAAATCGAAGATGTCGGTGCGCGCCGAAAGATTGACGACGAGATCGGGGTGCGTCTGGGTCAGTCGTGGCAGTCGCGGCGCGAGCCAGCGCATCCCGAAGCTCGGCAATACCGCGAGCTCGATCATATGTTCGGGTTCGGGATCCATCAGTCGGCCGGTCGCGCGACGTATGCCTGCCAGTGCAGGGCCGATATCTTCAAGGAAGAGCTGGCCTGTTTCATTCAACACGATCCGCCGGCCGTTCCGGGTAAAGAGCGTGGCGCCCAACCATTGTTCGAGATTGGCGATATGCCGGCTGACCGCGCTCTGGGTCAGTTGCAGGCTTTCCGCCGCGCGCGAGAAAGAGCCGAGCCGCGCTGCCGCTTCGAAACAATGCAGCATCGCCATGGGTGGCAATCGGCGGCGATCATCATATCTCATGCGTAATACTCATATGCTCATGCACATTGGGCGGCTTTCTATCTGATGCCAAATCGGAAATCATGCAGAATCCGCATGAGGAGGCTTTAGTGACCAACCACGTTCTGCCCGTTTACAGCCCCGCGCCGGTCAACCTGCTCCGCGGACAGGGCGTGTGGCTCTATGACGAAAGCGGCAACGACTGGCTCGATTGCATCAGCGGCATTGCCACCAATGCGCTCGGCCATTGCCACCCGCGGCTCGTGGCGGCGTTGCGCGATCAGGCGGATCGGCTGTGGCATGTGTCGAATGCGCTGACGATCCCGGGGCAGGCGATGCTCGCCGAGCGGCTGACCAAGGCGTCATTCACCGACTTCGCCTTTTTCACCAATAGCGGCACGGAATCGATCGAATGCGCGATCAAGACCGCGCGCCATTATCATGCCGGTCGCGATGAGCCGCAGCGGATCGACATCATCAGCTTCGATGGCAGTTTCCACGGGCGGACCTATGCCGGGATCAACGCCGGCGGCAATCCGGCCCATCTTGACGGCTTCGGCCCGCGGCTGCCGGGCTATGTGCACGTTGCGCTGAACGATCATGACGCCTTGGCCGAGGCAGTTGCGCGGCCCACCGCCGCCGCGGTGATTGTCGAGCCGGTGCAGGGCGAGGGCGGCGCCCGCGCGCTGAGCGATGCCGATCTGCGCCGGTTGCGCGAGGTTACGCGCCGGCACGGCGTCCTCCTCATCTATGACGAGGTACAGAGCGGCATGGGGCGGACCGGCCAGCTCTTCGCGCATCAATGGGTCGAGGGTGTCGAGCCCGATATCATGGCGCTGGCCAAGGCGCTCGGCGCGGGCTTTCCGGTCGGCGCCTGCCTTGCCACGCGTGAGGCCGGGGCGGGAATGGTCGTCGGGACGCATGGCAGCACGTTCGGCGGCAATCCGCTCGCCATGGCGGTCGCACTCGCGGCGTTCGACGAGATTGCGCGGCCTGAATTGCTCGACCATGTTCGGGTGATGGCCAAGCGGCTGCGCGACGGGCTCGAGCGCATCCGGACGCTCTATCCCGATGTCGTCGACGAAATTCGCGGCAAGGGATTACTGGTCGGTATCCGCGTCAAGCTGCTCAACAAGGACTTCATCGCGGCGGCGCGTGCGCAGCGGCTGCTGCTCGCCGGCGGTGGCGACAATTGTGTGCGGATGCTGCCGCCGCTCGTCATCACCGCCGAGGAAGTGGGCGAGGCGCTGCGCCGGTTCGAGGCGACCTGCGAGGCGCTCGGCCGCACGACCGCCGCGCCGTCGCTCGCGGTCGCGTAAAGGAGATAATCGTGAGTGAGACATTGCGATCCACCTGCCCCGCGACGGGCGAACTTCTGTGGGAGGGACCGGTCGACGATGCCGCCGCGGTTGCGCGGGCGCTCGCCGATGCGCGGCATGCGTTCGAGGATTGGAGTGAGACCGATCTCGACGCGCGGATCGCGATCGTCCGCGCCTATGCCGATCGGCTGAAGGCGACGGCGGAAGAACTCGCGGTGACGATCGCGCGTGAGACCGGCAAGCCCTTGTGGGAAGGGCAGCAGGAAGTCGCTTCGATGATCGGCAAGGTCGAGATTTCGATCGCGGCGCAGGCCGAACGCGCGGGGCATCGCGCCAATGCGCCACCTTCCGGTCATGCCG
>JAFKLV010000134.1 GCA_017304125.1 Sphingomonadales bacterium | reverse complement strand
GAGCGGGGTCAGGTAAACCAGCGCGGTATAACCGCCATAGAGCCCGGTGGAGGCGCGATCGCCGAGCACGAAATGCTTGGTGAGATAGAGCGTCAGAAGCGCTCGCATCCCGTAATAGCCGAAACGCTCCCACATTTCGGTGCCGAACAACCAGAACAAAGGGCTGGGATGACCGAACCACGTTCGCTCCGCCGCCGGATTGATATGGGTGATGTCCGGCTCGCGCGGGCTGTCCGCGGTCGGGGTGTCCACCATGTTGCGCCTGTCTTCCTGAGAATATGTCGTTGCAGCGGAAACTAGCGGCAAAGTGTCACGTGTAAATATGTGCGCGCGGCCGGGGTTGGCGCGGGGAAGTCCTCGGCCTAGGGCTTCGCGCATGTTCAATGATCGCTCGACCCCGCTCTCGCTGCTCTCCTCCCGCCGCTCGGGCAAGCCGCGCGACCTCGTCGCGCCGGGGCCGGATGCCGCCACGCTGGAGCAGATGTGCGCGATCGCCGCGCGCACCCCGGATCACGGCAAGCTCGCGCCGTGGCGTTTCGTGATCGTCGACCCCGAAGCGCGCGGGGCACTGGCCACGGTCATCACCGACGCTTTTCGCGCCGAACGGCCCGAGGCGAAGCGGATCGAGATCGAGGCGCTGGAGCAATTCGCGCATCAGGCGCCGGCTTTGGTGGTGGTGCTCTCCTCGCCGCGCCCCGAAAGCCATATCCCCTTGTGGGAGCAGGAATTGTCCGCCGGCGCGGCGTGCATGAACCTGCTTCACGCGGCGCATGCGATGGGCTTTGCCGGCGGGTGGCTGACCGGCTGGCCGGCCTTTTCCGATCGCGTCCGCGATGCGTTCGGCGCGGCGCCGGAACGGATCGCCGGCTTCGTGTTCATCGGCACGCCGGGCAAGCCGCTGGAGGAGCGCCCGCGTCCCGATACGGGCGCGGTAACAAGCCATTGGCGCGGATAAGACTCGATTTCTGCCTCAGTTGCTGTATTAAGGCAGCATGACAGCGCTCAGCAACGAGGACAGCCCGGTTTACATCCGCCTCAGGGCGACGATTGCCTCGGGAATCCTGCGGGGCGATTATCGCGCGGGCGACCAGCTTCCCTCGGTGCGCGCGCTCGCCGCCGAACATGGCGCCAATCCACTGACCGTCGCCAAGGCCTATCAGAGCTTTCAGGACGACGGCTATGTCGAGGTACGGCGCGGGGTCGGGATGTTCGTCCTGCCCGGCGCGTCGGAACGGCTGCGCATGGCCGAGCGCGACGCCTTCATGCAAAGCCAATGGCCGCGCATCCGCGACCATATCGACCTGCTCGGGCTCGACCTCACCGATTTGATGGCGCGGGCGTAACCGGCGACGCGGGGCGCGTCGCATAGAGTTCGCTGATGTCGTCCGACCAGATCAGCCGCAACCGCGGATCGCGCTTGCTCGGCGGTAGCCGTTCGCCGACGAGCCAGAGATAATCCACCTTGTCGAGCGGCAGCGTGGGGATCGTCTCGACCAGCGTGTGACGGCTGCGACTGGCGAAGGGCTGGGTGAAATCGATGCAACGCGCCGGCCACACCAATTGCGAGGGATCCTGCGCATAATCGGCGGACGGGCGGTAGCGGACCTGGAGCAATTGCAGCCCGTCGATGCTCCAATGCGCGTTGACCCATGCGCCGCGCAGCGGCGTGGCGAGATTGGCGAGATGCTCCAGTCGCTCCGATCGCCACCCGGCGTCGACGCAATTGACGCGGGTGAGGTTGAGGATGCGCGCGCCCTGCGGCACGTGATCCAGCGCCGCCAGTTCGCGGTCGTAGCGCTCGCCGTAACCGATGAAACTCGCGGTCGTCACCGCGAAGCGCAGCGCGAGCAGCGCGAAGCCGGCGGCGGTGACCATCCGCCGGCGGCGCGCGTCGACCCGCGACCAATCCTGCGCCGCGAAGACGAGCATCGGGATCAGCGGCCCGAGCCGGGTATCGAGCCGGTCGCTGCCGCTCACCATGCTCGGCGTCGCGACGAGCAGGACGATGACGAACAGCACCGCCGCCAACGCGCCGCCGCGCAGCCGGGCGCCCCACAACCAGCCGGCCAGCGCGACGAGCAGCGCCGCGACGACGCTGGCGAGATCGAGAATCCGATTCTGGTCGCGCAGCATCATCGCCAGCGCATCGCCCTTGCGCGCCGCCAGCCAGTGTGTCGCGCCGGTGCCGGATGCGCCGAACAGCTTCCAGATCACGACCGTGGCGACGGTGGCGAGGATCGGCGGCCATAAGCGGGTGAGGTTGCCCGGGTGCCTGCCCGCGAGCGTCTCGCCGATCGCGTGCGAGACGATCAGCCCGACGCAGACGATCCCGGCAACGCCATGGCCGATCAGCAGCAGCGGGACGATCGCGAGGAACAAGGGCGCGCGCCAGCCGGGCGATCGTTCGAGCGCGAGCCAGCCCGCGAAGGCGAGCAGGGCGAGCGCGAGCGTGAAGGAATAATTGAGGAAGCCCCACAGGAAGGGGAAGTTGAACACGAACAGCAGCGCCCAGGGCAAAGCGTTTGCGCCGCGCGGGTTGAGCTGGCGCGCGATCGCGACGATGCCGAGCACGGTCAGCGCGGGGGTCAGGGCGGACATCAGCCACACGGCGGGGAACAGCCCGATCCAGCGATGCGTGGCCTGAACGATCAGGTCGCTCGCCAGATTGAGCGTCAGCGTCCAGTGGAAGCTGAAATAGCGCAGCAGCGGATCGCCGGGGTGCGCGGTCTGGACGGCGAACCCGCCCAGATGGCCGGGCACGTCGGTCAGCGGCGGGATGGCGGTGAACAGGAAGGGGAGGATCGCCAGCGCGGCGAGCATCGCCGCGAAAGGCCACCGCAAGATGGCGATCGGCCGCGCCCCCTCATTCGCTGCTTTCATCGCGCGCCGCTGTCACGGACCGCGGGGCTTGGCAAGACGCCGGCGCCCATTGTTTTTGGGCGTTTTGGCGGGGGGATTCGCTATGTCTTTGTCTTGAAAAGCTTTAGCGTCCGTCGCGATCGTCCGGCGGGGCGAGCTGATGTTCGATCACCCATTCATGCTGCTCGATGATCCACGCGCGTACCGGGCGTCCGTTGCCGTCGCGCGCGGGGGAGAAGCGGAAACGTTGCTCGATCAGGCGGCAGGTGGTGTCGTCGAGCGCCGCGCTGCCGCTCGATCGGGTGACGGCGCATTGCTTCGCCCGGCCGTCGGTGTCGACCAGATAGCGCACCGCGACCGTGCCGCTGACCCCGGCGCGGCTCGCGTCAGCCGGATAGTCCGAATCCTTGAGCCGCCCGCTGCGCCATTCCGGGCCGATGCCGTCGCCATTGCCGCCGCCGCCATGGCCGTTGCCCACCCCGCCCGCGCCGGTGCCGGGGCCGGCGATATCGCTCGCGCCGGTGGTCGCCTGCGCGCCGGCATCGGGCTTGGGCGCGGTGACCATGATCGGCGGGGCAGGGAGCGGGATGATCGGGGTCGGCGCGGCGACCGGGGTAGCCTTGGAGCGCAGATTGGGCGGCGAGGGGCTGCCCTTGGCCGCGGTGCTGTGACGCGGCGGGGGCGGGGGGACGCGCTCGGGTGGTGGCGGGGGCGGGGGAGGGGCGACGCCGAACACCGCCATGCTGCGCTCGACGACCTGCGGGAAATGGACGGTGAGGCCGCTCAGCAGCAGCCAGAACAGCAATGTCTGCACCCCCGCCGCCGCCATCGCGGCGACGAGGCGGGAGCGGTTTTCCGGCGCGGTGATCGTCCAAGCCACGATGCCATAACGCACGGGGCGGATGAACGTCGCGTGAGTTGGGCGTTTTACCCCGGCTTAGAAGGCGTCGGCCGACAGCGCATAGAGCGCCCCGGCATTCGCCTCGGCCGCGGCGATTTGCCCCATCGCCTCGGGCAGCACCTGCGCGAGATAGAAAGCCGCGATCGCGCGGCGCGTCTCGCCCGGGGCATCGCCGGCGCTGTGGCGCGCGAGCCGCTCGACCAGCCAGCCGGCGGTGGCGATCGACAGCATGTTGAGGAAGGGATAGCTCGCCGCCAGCTTGTCGTCGGCATCGGCGGTCTGCAGCCGCCGCCCGACGCGCTCGCACGCATCGACCAGTGCGATCAGCCCCGCATCCTGCGCCTCGGCGCGGATATCGGCGATCAGCGCGGCAAACGCGCCGCCGTTGGACAATGCCAGCTTGCGCCCGACCAGATCGGCGGCCTGAATGCCGTTGGTGCCCTCATAGATCGGGGTGATCCGCGCCTCGCGGAAGAATTGCGCCGCGCCGGTTTCCTCGATGAAGCCCATCCCGCCGTGGATCTGCACCCCGAGGCTGGCGACCTCATTGCCCAGATCGGTGGCGTGGGCCTTGGCGAGCGGGGTGACCATTTCCAGCCGGTCCTTCGCCGCGGCATCGCCCAGCCCGGCGCGATCGACCTGCCCCGCGGCATAATAGACCAGAGCGCGCGCCGCGAGCGTCTGCGCCTTCATCCGCATCAGCATGCGGCGCACGTCGGGATGCTCGATGATCGCGGCCGGCTGGCCGTCGCGCGCGCCCTGGATGCGCTCGCGGGCATAGTCCACCGCCTTTTGCGTCGCGGCTTCCGCCACCTGCACGCCCTGCAGCCCGACGTTGAGCCGGGCGTTGTTCATCATCGTGAACATCGCACGCATCCCGCCATGCTCCGGCCCGATCAGATGGCCGATGCAATCGTCATTGTCGCCGAACGAGAGGACGCAGGTCGGCGAGGCGTGAAGCCCCATCTTATGCTCGATCGAGACGACGCGGACGTCGTTGAACGCGCCCGGATTGCCGTCCGCATCGAGCCGGAACTTGGGCACGAGGAACAAGGAGATGCCACGCGTTCCCGCCGGCGCATTGGGGGTGCGGGCGAGGACGAGGTGGACGATATTGTCGGCCATGTCGTGATCGCCGAACGAGATGAAGATCTTGGTGCCCTTGACCGACCAGCTGCCGTCGCCGCGCGGGGTGGCCATCGACTTGAGCGCGCCGACATCACTCCCGGCCTGCGGCTCGGTGAGGTTCATCGTCCCGGTCCATTCGCCGCTGGTCAGCCGCGGGAGATAGGCCGCCTGCTGCTCGGGCGTGCCGTGGTGCGTCAGCGCCTCGATCGCGCCGACCGTCAGGATCGGGCACAATGCGAACCCCATATTGGCGGTGCCGAGCGTTTCCAGCACCGCGGTCTGGATCGCGAACGGCAGGCCCTGTCCGCCGAACGCCTCGGGCGCGCCGATCGTGCCCCAGCCGCCCTCGACGAAGGCGCGATACGCCTCCGGATAGCCGGCCGGCATCACCACGCCCTCGGGGGTCCATTTCGCGCCGACCGTGTCGCCGGCGCGCGCGAGCGGCGCCCATTCGCCGGCAGCGAATTGCCCCGCGCCCTCGAGCACCGCGTCGATCACATCGTCGGAGGCGGCGGCATAACGCTCGGTCGCGGCAAGCTCGCCCAGGCGGACGACATGGTCGAGGGCAAAGCGCTGTTCGGCGGTCGGGGCGGTGAAGGGCATTTCTCTCTCCTTGCGCGGCCCCTATAGCCGGGCGGGATGAATGCTCAACACCCCGGGATCAGACGTTTCGGTACGGCCGCGATCGAAGAAGCCGCGCGGGAGATCGCGCGCGGGGGGATCGTCGCGGTGCCGACCGAGACGGTCTATGGCCTTGCCGCCGATGCGACCGATTCGCGCGCCGTCGCGCGGATCTACGAAGCGAAGGGGCGGCCGAGCTTCAACCCGCTGATCGTCCATGTCCCTGATCTTGCGGCGGCGGAGCGGATCGCGCGGTTCGACGATGCGGCGCGCGCGCTGGCCGCGCGCTGGTGGCCGGGGCCGCTGACCCTGGTGCTGCCGTTGCGCG
>JAFKLV010000133.1 GCA_017304125.1 Sphingomonadales bacterium | reverse complement strand
CGGGCATATAGACCCCGGCGAGGCTGACCTCCCCCCTCATGCCGCCACCCGATAGGCCGGCGCGGCGGGGAACAGGTTGCGGCGCAAGCCGGTCAGCGCCAGCACGGCGCGGCGGCGCACTTCTGTGTCCGTATCATGCGAAAAGGCCTCCATCGCACGGTCTATCCCTTCTAGCAGCGCGGGATCCTCGGGCGGCGGCTGATCGAGCCGGCGCGCGCCATAATAGCGCCCCACCCCGCCGAGCACCGGGGTGATCAATGCGCCCGCCGTCGTGCCCGCATCGATGCGCAGATCGCGCAGCTCCGCGACCGTCACCCCGACGCGCAGATCCTGCAAGGCATCGAGCATCGGCCGCCCCGGATCGTCCCCGGTCGCGGCGAGCCGCGGCGCGAGCAGACCGATCCGGTCGAGCATCTTGCTGACCCAGCCGGTCACGTCCGAACGATCGGGGAGGTTGCTGCGCCGCGCGAGATCGCGCCAGCCGGCGGTGATGATCCGCGCCGCGCTGCGCTCGGCGCCGATCACCTGGAACAGCCCCACCGTCACCACCGCAAAACCGGTGCCGACGATCTGCGCCAGCGAACCGTTGACGAAGGCGGCGAAATCCGCGGAATAATGCGCATTCAGCCCGACGATATTGATGAATCCCATCACCGTGCCGAGCGCGATCAGCGAGGCGGTGGGAATGGTCAGGAAATAGCCGAGCACCAGCAGCATCGGCGCCAGCACCGCCACCAAAGTCACGAAATCGGTGACGCGCGGCAGGATCATATAGCCGTAGATCGCCGCCAGCACGACGCCGATGATCGTCCCCCACAGGAAGGAAAGGATCATCGGGCGCGGATCGTCGCTCGCGCCGAACAAGGCGCAGGCGACCCCGGAGATCAGCACCGCCCCCGCGCCATCGGCCCAGCCGGTGCCGATCCAGAACGCCGAGCCGAGCAGGATCGTCGCCAGCGTCCCCAAAGCGGCGCGGAGCGCGGCGGGGCGATCGCGGTGGAAGGTGCGGCGCGAGCTTTGCGCCAGCGCCGCCGCCACCACCGGGCTGACCGCACGGCGCGAGGGCGAGCGCATCTGCGCATAAAGATCGCGCACCGCACGATGCGCCGCGACCAGATCGGCGAGCCGCGCGGCGAGGCTGAGCAGCAAGGCGTCGCGCCACGCCAGCGGCGCGGCGGCGGCGGGCTCCAGCGCGCGCGCATCGGCGATCAGCGCGTCGGTCAGCTCGGCGCGCTCGTCGACCCCCAGCAGCGGCATCGCCAGCCATTCGCGGATGCGCAGGATCAGCGCGTCGGCCGCCGGCGGCAGCGCATCGAGCGCACGCAACTGGCGGATGCGATCCTCCACCGCGCTGGCGAGCGGCAGGATCAGCGACAATTGGTCCTGAAACGCGCGCACCGTGCGAACGCGCGGCAGGAAGCGCGCGGTGTCGAACGGCAAATGCGTCGACAGGACGTGCAGTTCGTTGATGTCGAGCGCCAGCCGCCGCCGATCACGGTCGAGCCGCTCGTCGCGCGCCTCGCCCAGCGCGTCACGCGACCAGCGCTCGCCATCGGCCAGGATCACCTCGATCCGCTCCAGCAACTGCTTCGTCACGGTCTGCGGCAGGATCAGCGCCTGCACCAGACTGCCGCAGACGATGCCGAGCGAAATCTCCTGAACGCGCAGGATCGAGGTGGTGAAGATCGCGTCGGGCGCCTCGACGCTGGGAAAGCCGATGATGCTCGCGGTATAGCCGGCGAGCAGGAAGACGTAGCTGCGCGGGGTGCGATCCTGCAGCGAGATATAGAGGCACAGCCCGAGCCACAGCCCCAGCGCGAGCGACAGCAATTCGGGCGCATTGACCAGATTGGGCACCAGCGCGATCGCCGCCGCCGCGCCGAGCGCGGTGCCGACCAGCCGATAGACCGCCTTGGACACCGCCGCCCCGGCCAGCGGCTGGGCGACGATATAGGCGGTGGTCACCGCCCAATAGGGCCGCTGCAGCCCGATGCGCAGCGCGATCCAATAAGCCAGCATCGCGCCGATCAGGCATTTCAAGGAGAATAGCGCCTTGCCGATGCCCCACCGCTCGATCAACGCACCGCCCCCGCCGGCAAGACGATCACGGTTTCGAACTCGACGGACACGCACACCCTCGGACGGCAAACGACAACGACTCTGTCGTATTTGCGACTAATCAAAAGTGCCGTCGCTGGCGAGCCCATTTTTTTGCGCTGCACAAATTTGGAAGTTTGCGGCGAGCACTCCTCCGTCACCCCGGCCTTGAGCCGCGGTCCATTGTGCCGCACGCGCCATGGCAAGAGCCTCTTGTCCAGCCTTTGCCTCCCGATGGACCCCGGCTCAAGGCCGGGGTGACGTAAGGGCCTGCCGCCCGGTCTGAAGATCAACGCGACGCGCGCATCGTAACCGTTGCGGAAGCCGAACGACACCCCCTCTTGCGTCGCGCCGCGCAAAGTCGCACCCCTGCGGCCATGCCCGCCGCGCGGGCGACTCCCCAGTGAGGATTGTTTTGAATGGCTTATCGTTTTTCGATCGCAACTTTGTTGCTGGCCGGCGCGACGTGCCTCGCCGCCCCGGCATGGGCCGGGCAGGCGGGGGCGCCCCGCGCCAATCCGTTCGCCGCACCAAGCACCTTGCCGTTCGAGGCGCCGCGCTTCGATCTGATCACCGATGCCGATTATCAGCCGGCATTCGAGACGGCGATGCAACAGCATCTCGCCGAAGTGAGCAGGATCGCCGACAATCCGGCCGCGCCGACCTTCGACAATACGATCACCGCGCTGGAAAAATCCGGCCGGATGCTCGAGCGCGTCAGCCTCGCCTTCTTCGGCGTGGTGCAGGCCAATACCAATGACACGCTCGACAAGGTGCAGGAAGCCGTCGCGCCGAAGCTGTCGCAGCATCAGGACGCGATCAACCTCAACCCCAAATTGTTCGCGCGCGTGAAGACGTTGTGGGGGAAGCGCGCTTCGCTCAAGCTCACCGCCGAGCAGGCGCAGGTGCTCAAAATCTATTATGACGGCTTCGTCCACGCCGGCGCCGAGCTGTCGGCCGCCGACCAGACCAAGCTGAAGGCGCTCAACACCCAGCTCGCCAGCCTCGAAACCAGCTTCCAGCAGAAATTGCTCGCCGCCGCCAAGGCCGGTGCTTTGGTGGTCGACGACAAGGCGAAACTCGCCGGGCTGAGCGACGGCGAGATCGCCGCCGCCGCGGCCGCCGCCAAGGATCGCAAGCTCGACGGCAAATGGGTCATCCCGCTGCAGAATACGACGCAGCAGCCGGCGCTGGAGGACATGACCGATCGCGCGACGCGCGAGGCGCTGTTCAACAACGGCTGGACCCGCGCCGAAAAGGGCGATGCCAACGATACCCGCGCCGCGATCCAGCAGATTGCGCAGTTCCGCGCCGAAAAGGCGAAGCTGCTCGGCTATCCCAATTGGGCAGCCTATACGCTCTACGACCAGATGGCGCGCACGCCCGAAGCGGCGTCCTCGTTCATGCGCCAGCTCGCCGCCGCCACCGCGCCGGCGCAGAAGCACGACGCCGCCGAACTGCAGGCGCAGATCGACGCGACCGGCGGCAAGTTCCAGCTCAAGCCGTGGGACTGGGATCATTATGCCGCGCAGGTGCGCAAGGCGAAATACGACCTCGATCAGAATGAGGTGAAGCCGTATTTCGAATTGAAGACGGTGCTCGAACAGGGCGTCTTCTATGCCGCCAACCAGCTGTACGGCGTCAGCTTCAAGCCGCGCAGCGACATCCCGGTCTATCAGCCCGACGTGACGGTCTATACCGTCTATGACAAGGACGGATCCGAACTCGGCCTGATGTATTTCGACTATTTCAAGCGCGACAATAAGAGCGGCGGCGCGTGGATGTCGAACTTCGTCAACCAGTCGAAGCTGCTCGGCACCAAGCCCGTGGTCTATAATGTCGCCAATTTCACCAAGCCCGCCGCCGGCCAGCCCGCGCTGATCAGCTCGGATGACGTGACGACGATGTTCCACGAATTCGGCCACGCGCTGCACGGCCTGTTCGCGAGCCAGATCTATCCCAGCGTCTCCGGCACCAATGTCGCGCGCGATTTCGTCGAATTCCCCTCGCAGTTCAACGAACATTGGGCGTGGGACCCGAAGGTGCTGGCGCATTACGCCAAGGATTACCGCACCGGCGCGCCGATGCCCGCCACCCTGGTCGAGAAGATCAAGAAGGCGGCGAAGTTCAACCAGGGCTATGCGCTGGGTGAAGTGGTCGCGGCGGCGATGCTCGACATGGACTGGCATTCGCTGCCCGCCAGTGCCGGGAAACAGGACGTCGACCAGTTCGAGGCCAAGGCACTCGCCGCCACCGGGCTCGACGTGACGAACGTGCCGCCGCGCTATCGCTCCAGCTATTTCCTGCACATCTGGTCCAACGGCTATTCGGCCGGCTATTACGCCTATCTGTGGACGCAGATGCTGGAGCATGACAGCTATCACTGGTTCATGGACCATGGCGGGCTGACCCGCGAGAACGGCCAGCGTTTCCGCGACATGATCCTCAGCAAGGGCCACACCGAGGATTACGGCCCGATGTTCAAGGCCTTTTACGGCAAGGACCCGGATGTCGGCCCGATGCTGGAGGAGCATGGCCTGACCCCGCCGGCCAAGTAACGGCCGACCGCCCAGCCGCCCGTCACCCCGGCCTTGAGCCGGGGTGAAAAGCAACCGCCGGCGCGATGCCCTCGCGCCGGCGGTTCTTTTTTGCCCGCGACTCGCCGTCCGTCGCCCCGCGCGAACACGGTATCTTTTACTATCTATTTCACCAGATCATCCTCAGATAATCTTTATATTCCTTTTTATATCAACGCACTAACTCGGATTGCCAAAACGGTATTTTTTGCTATCGTTCACACATAATCATAGCTTCGGGGAGAGGCGTTCGTGAACAAGCACGTATCGGGCATCGCCATTTCCGTGATGGCGCTCGCCATCGCGCAATCCGCCGCCGCCGAGCAGGCCGCGCCGCCACCCACCACCGACAATGCGCCGCAGATCAAGGACGTGATCGTCACCGCGCAGAAGCGCAGCGAGAAATTGCAGGACGTGCCGATCGCGATCACCGCGATCACCGCCGACGCGATCCAGAACCGCCGCACGCTCGATCTGGTCGACCTGTCCAATCAGGCGCCGGGGCTGCAGATCAAGTCCGACGATAATGGCGCCAATCCGCGCATCTTCATCCGCGGCATCGGGGTCAATGATTTCAACCCGGCGACCAACAGCGCGGTCGGCATCTATGCCGACGGCGTGTACGTCGCCTCGCCGCTGGCACAGCGCCTCGCCTTCTTCGATCTGCAACAGGTGGAGGTGCTGCGCGGGCCGCAGGGCACGCTTTATGGCCGCAACACCACCGGCGGCGCGATCAACGTCGCCAGCCGGTTGCCGGGCGACGTGCCCGAGGCCATCCGGGAGCGCTTCTTCGAGAAGTACGCCACCAGCGGCAAGCGCGGCGGCACGGGGCTTGGCACCTACACGGCAAGACTCGTGGCCCAGGCGCACGGCGGAAGCATCGAGCTTCAGACCGGCCAGGGCGAGGGCACGGTGGTGCGGGTCAGGCTGCCGGACGGCGAGGCCCGGGCCTGAAGGCTCAGCGGCCGCCCGTCAGCAGGGAGTAAGCGGGAGGAAGCAGCCGCTTCAGCGCAAGCCCCAGGCCAAGGCAGGCCAGGGTTGTCGCGGCTGCTAGCCCGAGCGTGTAGCCGAGCTGGGCCGCGGTGCTCCCTGCCAGGGGGACGCCCCTGGTCCATTGGGACAGGTAGGAGAGCACGGGCTCGTGCAGCAGGTAGATGAAGAAGATGTACGGGGCCAGGGTGTGCAGCCACTTCCACTCGCCGAGCCCGGCC
>JAFKLV010000132.1 GCA_017304125.1 Sphingomonadales bacterium | reverse complement strand
GCAAACAGGTCTTCTTCCACATCGACTACTTGCGCCGGCCGCAAGGAGACGGAAGCGTTCAAGAAGCGCTGCGCCTTGTCGACGACGTCTATTTGGATGAAGGCGTGCGAGCGGTCTCCAACCGAGATTGCTTCGCGAAGGGGTTTGTCATCAAGGCTGGCGAGAACTGCGTCGTTCAATTGATCGTGCCGTCGGCGTGGACAACGCTGCCGATCGTCCTCAGCTTCCAGTCTGAGAGTAAGGCCAGGGTCACCGTCGTCGACACCCTGCTCCCACGCGTGACGCCGGTCGTCGAGACACAAGCGGTGAGCTTCAAAGTCCCGGGCTCAGTGCCGCCAGATCCTCGCAGCTACACCTACTCAATTCACTCTCAGGAAAATCTCCCGATCTGCCAGACAGCGCCGAAAGGCTATACGTTCGCCGGCAAGGGGAAGGTCCTGACGACCGCTCGCGGAGCCTCGATAGCCAATGAATCCTGCAAACATGACCTCGTGCTCAACGAGAGCGGTGATCAGATCTGCATACACAGCCGGTTTGTGAACACCCCTGGAAAATCCGATTACTACTGCGACTGGCAAGTCGATGCGGTAGCGGCACGCCTCACGTGGTCACCCGCTCGACCATAGCCACGGCACGAGACGCTACATCGCCATTGCAGTCTGCGGCGCCGGCGAGAAGCACGCATCGAGGAGCGCCTGTGCCTCAGCGCCGGCGTCGACAGCGATGTGGTTGAATTCGACAACCGTGTCACCGAAGATTCGGGCGACCGCCTCGATACCATTGCCCTTGCGGCGCCGAAACACAGCGAGATCGGCGCAGGAATCGGACGGGTCGAGATTGAGTTCGGCACGCACCGCCTGGCGCTCGGCCTCGCTGAATGGCTTCATCCACGCGGCATTCTCGTCGCCGGCAAGAACCATCGCGACGCGGATCTCGCTGCGATCCTCGATCGGTGCCTGAACCCAGGCTCGACGCAGGCCGTCCGCGCTGGTGAACGCGCGCACATGGTCGACCTGGTGATGACAGTTGAGCCCGGCAACCGCATCTTCTGAGGCCTTCCGTTCCGCCTCGAGGCCACCGTAGTAGCGGGTCGCGAAAGTCACCCCGACGGGGAAGGTCTCAGACGGTCCGCTCTCGCGAAGGACGACGATGTGCTCGCGGCACACGGCACGACGCTGGGTCGGTTCGTCAGCCTTCTGGCGCGTCTGAATAAGGAAAGCGCGTTGCATGTCGAACTCCAATTCGATCTGAATTGGACGATCAGACCGGAGGCCGAAAGTCACAAACTCAGGGCCCGATCCGCGGTCCCTGTGGCTCGAATTGGGCAAGGGCTTCTTCGGCTTCAGCCTCGATCTCGGCGAGCTTCGCGCGCTCGTCGTAGAGGGCCTGGAGCTCCTCACGCTTCTTGGCGATGTTTTCCTCGACGCGCAGCAGATTGTTCGAAGCAGCAATTGTACCTGCTTCAGCGAAGGCTCGTGCATGCTCCAATGCTGCGGTTTCGACGGCGCCGCGCATGATTTCGAGCAGTTCTCGGGAAGTCCCTTCCGGAGCATATTCGTACTGGCGGTCGGTACGCATGCCCTTGAAGGAGAAGCGTGATGACGGCAGCTCGGTGCGACCGGCGATCCTTCGCGCGTGACGATCGAGCGCTCGACCTTCTCCGGGCTTGGTCAGTGCGACGAAACGCCCGATTGCGCGCATTCGGTCTATCTCGCCAATACCGGCACGATCACGATCACCCATTCGCGGTTCGAGCGCGGGCGCGGCGGGCATTATGTCAAGCTGCGCGCGCCGCACGTCGCGATCGATGACAACAGCTTCGACGACAGCCAGGGGCGCAAGACCAATTACGCGATCGACCTGCCCGAAGGCGGCACCGGGGAAATCCTGCGCAACACCTTCGTCCAGGGGCCGAACAAGGAGAATTGGACCGGGGTGATCGTCGTCTCGGCCGAGCAGCGCAAATATTCCGCCGCTGGCCTGCGCGTGGCGGACAATATCGCGACGCTTGCGCCGGGGCAGAAGAACAGCCCGGCGTTCGTCGCCAATGTCAGCGGCGACCGGCTCGCGCTGGGCGCCAACCGGCTCGGGCCGGGCGTGCGGGCATATGAGGATCGGCACTAACCCTGTGTCCCCCTCCCCTTCGGGGGAGGGCCTTTTTAGGCGGCCCGGATCATATCGGCGGCTTTTTCCGCGATCATGATCGTCGGGGCATTGGTGTTCGATCCCACCAGCGTCGGCATCACCGAGGCGTCGACGACGCGCAAGCCCTCCAGCCCGCGCACCTTCAATTGCGCATCGACCACCGCCATGCGGTCGCCGTCGGCGCCCATCTTGCAGGTGCCGACCGGGTGATAGATCGTCTCGGCGGTGCGGCGCACCCAGGCATCGATTTCGGCATCGCTGCGCACGTCGGCGCCCGGCGACAGCTCGCCGTCGCGATACGGATCGAGCGCCGCCTGCGCCGCCACCTCGCGCCCGATCTTGACGCATTCGCGCATCACGCGGACGTCCTCGGGCTGGCTCAGATAATTGGCGAAGATCAGCGGATCGGCGAGCGGGTCGTTCGACGCGATCGTCACGCGCCCGCGGCTTTCGGGGCGCAACTGGCAGAGGTGGAAGGAGAAGCCGTCCTCCTTCACCTGCACTTTGCCGTGATCGCGCATGATCGCGAGCACGCCGTGGATCTGGATGTCGGGGCGCGACAGCCCGGCGCGCGAACAGAGGAAGGCGCCGGATTCGAGGAATTGCTGGCGCCCGTAACCGGTGCCGCGCAGCAGATATTCGAGCCCGACCTTGAGCTGGCGCAGCCCCTTGGTCGCCGAATAGGCCGTGGTCAGCCCGTGGCAGCGCCAGTGCATGATGATGTCGAGATGGTCCTGCAGATTCTCGCCCACGCCGGGCAGTTCGTGGACCGCGCGCACCCCCGAATCCTTGAGCCGCGCCGGATCGCCGACGCCCGAAAGCTGCAGGATCTGCGGGCTCTGCACCGCGCCGGCGCAGAGCAGTGCCTCGCCCGCCACCTCGACCCGCGCCGGGCGATTGCCGACGAGATATTCGACCGCCACCGCGCGGCCGTGCTCGATCACGATGCGCGTGGTGCGCGCGTCGGTGATCACGGTCAGGTTGGATCGCGCGAGCGCCGGGCGGAGATAGGCGGCGGCGGTCGACCAGCGCTGCCCGTCGGCGATCGTCAGGTCGTAATGGCCGAAGCCTTCCATCACCGCGCCGTTGAAGTCGCTCGTCGCCGGATAGCCGGCCTGCTGCCCCGCCGCGACCAAAGCATCGTGGAACGGGCTGTCGCTCTCCCCGGCGGATATCCTGAGCGGCCCGTCGGCGCCGTGGAGCCCGTCGCTCGGGCCGCGATGATGCCCTTCGAGCCGGCGGAAATAGGGGAGCACATCGTCCCACGACCAGCCGGCGAGCCCGAACTGGCGCCATTCGTCATAATCCTGCGGATGGCCGCGCATATAAATCATGCCGTTGATCGCCGAGGAGCCGCCCAGCCCGCGCCCGCGCGGCCACCACAAGCGGCGATTGTCGAGGTGCGGCTCGGGCTCGGTCCAGAAGCCCCAATTATGCTTGTTCTTGGCCTTGATCAGCGAGCCGACCCCGGCGGGCATCCGCACCAGCATTTCCTTGTTCGCGCCGCCGGCTTCGAGCAGGCAGACGCTGGCGGCGGGGTCCTCCGACAAGCGCGCGGCAAGCGCGCATCCTGCCGAGCCCCCCCCGATGACGACATAATCATAGCCCGCCACGTCTCTCTCCCAATTTTGTTATTACGGGATCAGCACCAGCTTCCCGATCATCTTGCTGTCACGCATCGTCTCGAAGGCCGCACGCCAATCGTCGAGCGGCACTTCGGCATGGACATGCGGGCGGATGCGCCCCTCCGCCGCCAGCCGCCAGATCGCCTCGAGATTTTCGCGGCCCTTGTCCGGGAACTGCCGGCCATATTCGCCGGCACGCACGCCGATCACCGAAAAGCCTTTGATCAACGGCATGTTAGTCGAAACGGTCGCGATCCGGCCGGAGGTGAAGCCGACCACCAGCAGCCGTCCGCCAAAGGCGATGCAGCGAGTCGATTCGTCGAACGTATCGCCGCCAACCGGATCATAGATCAGGTCCGCGCCGCCGCCGGTGATTGCCTTCACCTGCTCGCGGAAACCGGGCGTGGTGACGGTGGCGTCCACCGGATAGGCGCCGGCGACCGCCGCGAGTTTCTCGACCGAGCGCGATGCGGCGATCACCCGGCAGCCGAGCGCCCTGGCGAGATCGACCGCCGCCAGCCCGACCCCGCCGGTGGCGCCGTGGATCAGCGCCCATTCGTTCGCCTGCGCCATGCCGAGCCGGACCAAAGCGACATAAGCAGTGAGATAGGCGGTGCCGACCCCGGCCGCCTCGGCGAACGACAGATGCGCCGGCTTGGCGCGCACCGCGGCGGCATCGACCGACACGATCTCGGCAAAGCCGCCGAGCCGCGTGCCGCACACCACCGCCGCGCCGGGCGCGAAGCCGTCGCCCCCGATCACCTCGCCGGCGATTTCCATCCCGGGGGTGAAGGGGAGGGGCGGCTTGAGCTGATACTCGCCGCGCGTCATCAGCAGGTCGGGATAATTGAGCGCCGCCGCCTTCACCCGCACCAGCACTTTGCCGGGAGCCGGCGTAGGCTCGGGCACCTCGGCGAGCGCGGTGCCCGACAGATCGGGCGACAGGGCCGAGACGACGAGCGCTTTCATCGCCGGTCCGTCAACCCGGCTCTCCAATGTGCTCCCGCGAAGGCGGGAGCCCAGTCTGGGTCCCCGCCTTCGCGGGGACACAAGGAGGGGAGGCGGTGCATCGTCGGGCTCAGCGCGCGATAATGATGTCGAGCAGCGAATCGAACAATGTGCTCATATCGAGCTGCGGCGCGTGGACCTTGCCCAGCCCGAGCGTGATCAGCCCGTAAGCGCGGATTTCCACCTCGTGCCGGGTAAAGCCGGCCGCGACGAGATTGCGCGCGAGGAAATCGAGCAGCAACGTATCGTGCCGCTCGACCGCCGCCTGCGCGCGCGGGTCGCTTTCCGCCCACGCCCGCATCGCGATCCCCAGCCGCGACGAGCCGCGCCGCCGCACCGTCTGGCCCAGCAAGCGGATGCGATCGATCGGATTGGGCGAGGAACGCTCCAGCGCGTCGATCAGATTGCCCACCTGATCCTCCGCGAAATAGCGCGCGAGCTGGCCCTGATAATCGTCGAAATCTTTGAAGTGATGATAGAAACTGCCGGTCGACACGCGCAGCTCGTCCGCCAGCGGACGCAGCTTGAGCGCCCGCAATCCCCCCCGCCGCAGCAATGACTGGCCGGCTTCGAGCCAGTCGTGCGGGGTAAGGTCCTGCGTCCGCGCTGCGGTCTGACTTGTTGGCTGCACGCTTGACATCCCCTGTACCATAACCAAGGTTATGCTGGAATCCGGCGCCGGTAAAGAGCCGTCGCGGTTACCTGATTCTGGAGAGCTATATGGCAGACGCATATATCATCGACGCCGTTCGTACCCCGCGCGGCATCGGCAAGCAGGGCAAGGGGGCGCTGGCCGATCTGCACCCGCAGCATCTCGCCGCGACCGTGCTCAAGGCGATCAAGGACCGCAACAACCTCAACACCGCCGAAGTGGACGACATCATCTGGTCGACCTCCAGCCAGCGCGGCAAGCAGGGCGGCGACATGGGGCGGATGGCGGCGCTCGACGCGGGCTATGACGTCAAGGCCAGCGGCACGACGCTCGACCGCTTCTGCGGCGGCGGGATCACCGCGGTCAATTTCGCGGCCGCGCAGATCATGTCCGGGATGGAGGATCTGGTGATCGCCGGCGGCACCGAGATGATGAGCCTCACCGCGGCGATGTCGCAGGAGGA